>NZ_JBRREF010000027.1:0-55595 GCF_056760135.1 Stenotrophomonas sp. STEN023
TTGGTGTTATTTTCCTTCCTTGCTCGCTCGCTCTGCGTTTGTGTGTTTTTCTTTTACTGTCCGTTGCTTTGCTGGGCCCCCCACTACCCAGCTAAGAACTACCCCTCCCCGGCCCTCCCCTCCGCCTTCGGCGCAAGGGAGGGAGCAGAGCCTACCCCTCCCCAGCCCTCCCCTTCGCTACGCGAAAGGGAGGGGGAAAAGCTACAAAACCGTGCGCTCGTTAACACTATCTACTGCAACGCACCGCAACCCTAAAGATCACTGGCATATCGCCGCTATCTCTCCCAGTAACGTTTGTTCGGAGCAACGATGAGCACTGTGGCCCTGGCGCAGGATCTCGGCATCGAGTCCACCAGCGAGTTGAAACAACACCTGGCAACCCACCTGCCGCAAGCGGGCGAGTTGCGCGTGGATGCCAGCCAGGTGGGCCGTGTGCACACCGCCGCGATGCAGGTGCTGTGCGCCTTTGTGCTGGCACGCCAGCAGGCAGGCAATGGCACCGTCTTTGACAACGCTACCGACACCTTCCGTGATGCCGCGCGCCTGCTCGGTGTCCTCCGGACCCTTGGTCTGGAAGCAACCCCTGACACAACGAAATCTGTGGAGAACGCTGCATGAGCGCACGAATCTTGGTGGTGGACGACTCGGCGTCGATGCGCCAGATGGTCTCTTTCGCCCTCACCTCGGCCGGCTTTTCGGTTGAAGAGGCCGAGGACGGCGCGGTCGCCCTGGGCCGGGCCAAGGGCCAGCGCTTCAACGCCGTGGTCACTGACGTCAACATGCCGAACATGGACGGCATCTCGCTGATCCGCGAACTGCGCCAGCTGCCGGATTACAAGTTCACGCCGATGCTGATGCTGACCACCGAGTCGGCTGCCGACAAGAAATCCGAAGGCAAGGCCGCCGGCGCCACCGGTTGGCTGGTCAAGCCGTTCAATCCCGAACAGCTGATTGCCACCGTACAGAAAGTCCTGGGCTGATCTGCCCACCTGCCCCACCGATCGGATACCGCGCCAATGAGCATGGACCTGCAACGTTTCCACGCCACCTTCTTCGAAGAAAGCCGCGAAGGGCTGGATGCAATGGAGGCCGGCCTGCTGGCACTGGAAGACGGCCAGCACGACCCTGAAGTCATCAACTCCGTGTTCCGCGCCGCCCACTCCATCAAGGGCGGTGCCGGCACCTTTGGCTTTGATGCCATCGCCGCACTGACCCATGTACTGGAGACGCTGCTCGATGAGCTGCGCTCCGGCAAGCGTGCGCTGGAAGGCAACGCGGTCGACGCAATGCTGGGTTCGGTGGACGTGCTGCGCGCCCTGCTGCGCGAAGTCGAACATGGCCAGGCCGCCGACCCGGCCGCCGTCAAGGCAGTAACCGATCGTCTGCAGGCCGTACTGTCCGGCACGGCACCGGTTGCGGTGGCTGCAGTGAAGCAGGAAGAAACCCCGGATGCCTGGCAGATTGGCTTCGCCCCGGCGCCGTCACTGTTCATGAGCGGCAATGATCCGCTGCGCATCATCCGCGAGCTGGAAACCCTGGGCTCGCTGCACGTGGAACCGCGCATGGCGCGCCTGCCCAGCTTCGATCAGCTCGATCCACTGGAAGCCTACCTGGCCTGGGACCTTGGCCTGGTCGGCAAGGTGCCGCGCAGCCGCATCGAAGATACCTTTGCCTGGGTGGTCGACGACTGCGAACTGGACATCCGTCCGGCCGCACCGCCGAGCCTGGCCGTCGAAGCACCGGTCGCTGCCGTTGCCAACATCGCCGAGGCCGCCGTCAAGGCACCAACCGGCGGCCAGCAGCACGAAGCCGAAAGCTCGATCCGGGTCAGCGTCGACAAGGTCGATGCACTGATCAACCTGGTCGGCGAACTGGTCATCACCCAGGCCATGCTCAAGCAGGTTTCCGGCGGACTGGATCCGGCCCACGCCGAGCAGTTGCTCGCCGGCCTGGATCTGCTCGAACGCAATACCCGCGACCTGCAGGAAGCCGTTATCGGCGTACGCATGCTGCCAGTGGATGCCGTGTTCCGCCGCTTCCCGCGACTGGTCCGCGACCTCTCCAGCCGCCTCGGCAAGCAGGTGCGCCTGCGCACCATCGGTGAAGGCACCGAGCTGGACAAGGGCCTGATCGAAAAGATCGCCGATCCTCTGGTGCATCTGGTCCGCAACTCCATCGACCATGGCCTGGAGATGCCGGACGTGCGCCGCGACTCCGGCAAGGACGAAACCGGCACGATTACCCTGGCAGCTTCGCATCAGGGCGGCCACATCGTCATTGAAGTCAGCGACGACGGCCGCGGCCTGAACCGCGACAAGATCCTCGCCAAGGCGCTGGAACGCGGCTTGAGCGTGCCGGACAACCCGACCGATTCACAGGTCTGGGATCTGATCTTCCAACCCGGCTTCTCCACCGCCGACGCTGTCACCGACCTGTCCGGCCGTGGCGTTGGCATGGACGTGGTACGCCGCAACATCCAGGCACTGGGTGGCGAAGTGCAGCTGGAAAGCCGTACCGGCGCCGGCACCCGTGTGCTGATCCGGCTGCCACTGACGTTGGCCATCCTCGATGGCATGACTGTTTCGGTTGCCGGCGAAACCCTGATCCTGCCGCTTGCCTACGTACTGGAAGCATTGCAGCCGCAGCCGGACGATATCCGCAGCATGGCTGGCGAAGGCCGCGTTCTGCGCGTCCGCGGCGAATACCTGCCGATCCTCTCGCTGGGCCAGTACTACGGCTATCCCGACAATCCGCAGGCCGAACCACTGGTCGTCGTGGTAGAAGGTGACGGCCAGAAGATCGCGCTGGAAGTCGATGAGCTGATTGGCCAGCAACAGGTCGTCGTCAAGAACATCGAGAACAACTACCGGCGTATCAGCGGCGTCTCCGGCGCGACCATCCTCGGCGATGGCCGGGTTGCGCTGATCGTCGATATCGGCGGCCTGGTGCGCTCGCTGCGTACCCAGCAAGCCGCCTGATCCCGCCATGACGTAACTGACGCCGCTCGCCCACCACCTGGGCGGGTGGCGTTCTGCTGCGCGTCCGCTGCTGCCGGGCGCGACGATTGACGCTGAACGTTCAGCCGTTGCAGCTGGCTGAATCACAACCGCAGCGCGCCTTCAAGAAGCTCGGAAAGTTGCCGATACCGCATCGCAATGCAATCAGGTTTGTCAATCAACCTGGGTCGCCGTCGCGACCAGCAGCTCGCACGACATTCCACAGCAGCGCCGGACCTGTGGATCGCCCCCTATGCCCGCCTACGGAGATGTCTGCAATGAAGTGGTTCCAGAATCTGTCGATCACGCGAAAGCTGGTGCTTGCATTCTGCAGCACCAGCCTGCTCACCCTGCTGCTTGCGCTGTTCGCGCTGTGGCGGATGAACGTGGCCGACACCCAGATACAGCAGGTCAACAACAACTGGATGCCGGCCGTCCAGCAGCTTGGCGAAATGCGCGCCCAGCTCGGTGAATACCGTACCTTCGAGCAGGCCCAGCTGAATTACCAGGGCAACCCGGAACAGTTGGCCGACTACGACAAGCGCATGGCCGACAGCCGCAAGCTGATTGAAGCAGCCGAGAAGGCCTACGATGACATCGAAGCCGACTACAGTGCCAGCGAGCTGGCCATGTACGACAACATGAAGCAGCAGCGTGCAGGCTACTTCGAAGCGCACGACCGCATCGCCGCCGCGATCGCCGCCGACGACTTCGTCACCGCCAACGCCATCTCCAGTGGCGATTCACGCAAGCTGCGCCGCGCCCTGTTCGACCAGCTCAAGCAGATGTCGCAGTACAACCAGGAGCAGCTGACCAAGCAAACGGCCGAATCACGCCAGGCGCATCAGCGTTCGTTGATCGCCATCGTGATCGGCCTCGGTGTGGCCTTGCTGCTGGCCGCCGCACTGGGCTGGGCGATCATCCGCGCAATCATGCTGCCGCTGGCCGACGCCGTGCGCGTGGCCGACGATGTCGCTGCCGGCAAGCTTGACCGCCGTATCGATGCCTCGCGCCGTGACGAAGTCGGCATGCTGTTGCTGTCCATGCAGCGCATGCAGGCACAGCTGCAATCGGTGATTGGCGCACAGCGTGAGATGGCGCGCCAGCATGAGACTGGCATGATCAGCTACCGCATGGACGAGAGCGCATTCCCCGGCGATTACGGGGTGATGGTCAAGGAAAGCAACGCACTGGTCGCCTCGCACATCCAGATGCTGCTGTCCGCACTGGAAGTCATCAAGCGCTATGCCAACGGCGATCTGTCGGTCGACATCGAACGCCTGCCCGGCGAGAAGGCCGTCATCACCGAGACCGTGGATGCGGTCAAGGCCAGCCTGTCGGCGATCAACAGCGAGATCAAGCGGCTGGCCGGTGCCGCTGCACAGGGTGACTTCTCGGTGCGCGGCGATGCCAATGCCTACCAGCATGATTTCCGCGACATGGTCAGCAGCCTCAACCAGCTGATGGAAACCACCGACGGCAACCTGTCCGAGCTCTCGCAGCTGCTGCAGGCCATCGCCCGCGGCGACCTGACCGCGAAGATGCAGGGCGACTTCCACGGCGTGTTCGCCAACATGCGCGACGACGCCAACGCCACCGTCAGCCAGCTGACCGACATCATCAGCCGCATCCAGCACGCAGCGTCCAGCATCAACCTGGCCGCCACCGAAATCGCCACCGGCAACAGCGACCTGTCGCGCCGCACCGAGCAGCAGGCCGCCAACCTGGAAGAAACCGCCGCCTCGATGGAGGAACTGACCTCCACCGTGCGCCAGAACGCCGAGCACGCCCGTCAGGCCAACCAGCTCGCCATCGGCGCGCATGGTGTCGCCAGCCAGGGCGGCAACGTCGTCGGCCAGGTCGTCACCACCATGAGCGCGATTGAGGCCTCCTCGAAGAAGATCGGCGACATCATCAGCGTCATCGATGGCATTGCCTTCCAGACCAATATCCTGGCGCTGAACGCTGCGGTGGAAGCCGCGCGTGCCGGTGAGCAGGGCCGCGGTTTTGCGGTGGTCGCCTCGGAAGTGCGCACCCTCGCCCAGCGCTCGGCGGCGGCAGCCAAGGAAATCAAGGGCCTGATCGATGACTCGGTCGGCAAGGTCGGCGAAGGCTCGGTACTGGTCCAGCAGGCAGGCGCCACGATGGATGAGATCGTCACCTCGGTGCAGCGCGTGACCGACATCATGGCCGAGATCTCGGCGGCCTCGCAGGAACAGAGCGCCGGCATCGACCAGGTCAACCAGACCGTCATGCAGATGGACGAAACCACCCAGCAGAACGCCGCGCTGGTGGAAGAAGCCACCGCCGCCGCGCGCTCGATGGAAGACCAGGCCAACCAGCTCAGCGAGGCGGTTGCGGTATTCCGCATCGACGCCGTGCAGGCAGTTGTCGCGCAGCCCCAGCAGGCCAAGGCTACATTCGCTCCCGCAGCTCCTGCCCCGGCGCGTCGCCTGCGCGCAGTCGCCCCGGCGCAACGCGGCAATGCCGCCGTGCGCGTCGACAACGACGGCGACTGGCAGGAATTCTGATCGCCAACTGCACACGCATGAACGACGCCCCTGAATAGGGGCGTCGTCATTTCAGTGCAAGAAAACGCTCCAGCTCCGCCTGCAGATGCCGATGTACTGACAAACCCCCTCCTTATCAGGCCAGCAGTAACCCATGTCTTTGCCCACAAATTTCCTCACCCGCAGTATTGCAATGCGCTTGATGCTGGGAACGGCATTGGTCGCGACCTTCGCATTCGGCCTCACCGCATTGTTCATCTACCTGCGTAGCAGCGATGCTCTGCTGTCGGCCTCGCGGGTAAGTCTTGAGAACATCGCCCAGCTCGAGGCCCAGCGCATCTCCACCGAGCTCGGCCACGGCTTTGAAGCCAACGACACCTTGTCGCGCAGCTTCCTGGCACTGCGCCAGCAAGGTGGCTTCAGCCGCTTGAGCGCCGCGCAGGTGCTGCATTCGCAAGCATTGAACAATCCGCAGTGGGTCGGCGTCGGCACCTTGTGGGAGCCGCAGGCCTTCGACGGCGACGATGCCAACCATATCGATGCCGACGGCCATGACGCCAGCGGCCGCTTCATGAGCTACTGGGCCTGGCAGGACGGCGCACCGGTGCAGGAACCGCTGCGCGGCTACGACGTGCCCGGCGACGGTGACTGGTACCTGCAGCCGGCCGCGACCAAGAAGCCCTCCGTGCTGGAACCCTACAGCTATGAGATCGGCGGCAAGAAGATCCTGATGACCACGCTGGCGACGCCTATCGTCCAGGATGGCCAGTTCCTGGGTGTGGTGACTGTGGACTTCGCCCTGCAGTCGCTGCAGGATCGTCTGTCCAAAATGCGCCCGATGCAGGAAGGTTATGTCCGCCTGCTGTCGCCGGTGGGCACCATCATTGCCGACCGTGATCCGGCCAAGGTCGGTACCAAGGCTGATGATGCGGACACGCGTGCGATGCTGGCCAACACCGCCAGCAACAAGATCACCTTCGAGCAGCGCCACGATGCGGCCCTCGGCGAAGAGGTGGTGGAAACCTATGTACCGTTGAAGATCGGCAACGCCGAGCAGAACTTCGCCTTCGGCGTCGTGGTACCACGCGCCCTGTTGATGGAACAGGCACGCGCCCTGCTGTGGACCATCGTCGTGGTCGGCGTGGTTGCTGCCCTGTTGCTGTGCGGCGCCCTGTTCCTGCTGCTGCGCAGGTTCGTCTTCAAGCCGCTGAACGAGGCCGTCAAACTGTCCGACAACATCGCAGCAGGCAAGCTCGACAATGCCGTCAGCGTGCAGCGTGACGATGAGCTGGGTGCCCTGCTGACCTCGATGCAGCGCATGCAGTCCCAGCTGCAGTCGGTGATCGGCGCGCAACGCGAAATGGCCAGGCAGCATGATGCCGGCGTAATCAGTCACCGCATGGATGAAGCAGCGTTCCCGGGTGATTACGGGGTGATGGTCAAGGAAAGCAACGCACTGGTCGCCTCGCACATCCAGATGCTGCTGTCCGCACTGGAAGTCATCAAACGCTATGCCAACGGCGATCTGTCGGTCGACATCGAACGCCTGCCCGGCGAGAAGGCCGTCATCACCGAGACCGTGGATGCGGTCAAGGCCAGCCTGTCGGCGATCAACAGCGAGATCAAGCGGCTGGCCGGTGCCGCTGCACAGGGTGACTTCTCGGTGCGCGGCGATGCCAATGCCTACCAGCATGATTTCCGCGACATGGTCAGCAGCCTCAACCAGCTGATGGAAACCACCGACGGCAACCTGTCCGAGCTCTCGCAGCTGCTGCAGGCCATCGCCCGCGGCGACCTGACCGCGAAGATGCAGGGCGACTTCCACGGCGTGTTCGCCAACATGCGCGACGACGCCAACGCCACCGTCAGCCAGCTGACCGACATCATCAGCCGCATCCAGCACGCAGCGTCCAGCATCAACCTGGCCGCCACCGAAATCGCCACCGGCAACAGCGACCTGTCGCGCCGCACCGAGCAGCAGGCCGCCAACCTGGAAGAAACCGCCGCCTCGATGGAGGAACTGACCTCCACCGTGCGCCAGAACGCCGAGCACGCCCGTCAGGCCAACCAGCTCGCCATCGGCGCGCATGGTGTCGCCAGCCAGGGCGGCAACGTCGTCGGCCAGGTCGTCACCACCATGAGCGCGATTGAGGCCTCCTCGAAGAAGATCGGCGACATCATCAGCGTCATCGATGGCATTGCCTTCCAGACCAATATCCTGGCGCTGAACGCTGCGGTGGAAGCCGCGCGTGCCGGTGAGCAGGGCCGCGGTTTTGCGGTGGTCGCCTCGGAAGTGCGCACCCTCGCCCAGCGCTCGGCGGCGGCAGCCAAGGAAATCAAGGGCCTGATCGATGACTCGGTCGGCAAGGTCGGCGAAGGCTCGGTACTGGTCCAGCAGGCAGGCGCCACGATGGATGAGATCGTCACCTCGGTGCAGCGCGTGACCGACATCATGGCCGAGATCTCGGCGGCCTCGCAGGAACAGAGCGCCGGCATCGACCAGGTCAACCAGACCGTCATGCAGATGGACGAAACCACCCAGCAGAACGCCGCGCTGGTGGAAGAAGCCACCGCCGCCGCGCGCTCGATGGAAGACCAGGCCAACCAGCTCAGCGAGGCGGTTGCGGTATTCCGCACCGCTGCGGATGCCGCCAGCAAGCCTGCAATCAAGGGGTCGGTCGCCACCGTTGCACAACATCCACAGCAACGCCTGCGGCCGGTTGCCGCCAGCGCTCGCAGCGGACAGCCAGTGCGCAAGCTGGACGATGGCAACTGGCAGGAGTTCTGATCGTCCCAATGTCACATCGAGCCCCCGGCACTCTGTGCCGGGGGCTTTTTGTTTGCGTCGCCTCAATGGCCACCAAGCGATGCAAGCCACCAGTTACACCTGATCGTAAGAGAGTCAGTGAAACAGGCTGAAACCGTGAATGCGCGCACATTCAGTCCAAGCGGCACATCACTAAATCGTCCTGACGTCTTTGAACCGCTAAGACTTGTGATGCGCATTCAATCAATTGTGCTGAATCCTTCAGAATTCCGGACGTGAAAACTCCTACAGCAGCGTGAGAAAGCGCCGTTATCGGCTATGACAACACCCGCATAGGCTTGCGGCGTGGACACTACGCTGTGTAATCCAGGGTTGGATGACACCCCTCCTCAGCGTCCAAATCTGCAGTCGATCCGGAGAGTTAGAGATGGAGTTCTTTCGCAACCTCAGCATCGCCAGAAAACTTGCAGTTGCTTTCACTCTTACCACCCTCACCACCCTGGCCATGGGCGGTTTCGCCGTAGTGCGGCTGAACCAGGCCACCGCACAGCTGGAACAGGTCAGCTCGCGCTACATGCCTGCCGTGCAGTACTTGGAGCGGATGCGTGCCGATCTGGCTGAGATCCGTATCGCCGAGCTGTCGCAGCTCTCGCACCTGCACGAACCTGCCTTTGTCGCCGAGTACAACCAGCGCATCAGCGATCAGCGGCAGAAGCTGGCCGAGCACCGCAAGCAATACGAAGCCTTGTCTGCCGACACCACCCAGCAAGGCTTGTACGCGGAAATGGGCAAGACCTTGGACGCCTACTTCAGTGCCCACGCGCTCATGGAAAAGGCCATCAACGAAGGTCAATTCGAGCTGGCCCAGAGCGTCTCCAACGACCAGTCGCGGATCAGCCGTCGCGATCTGTTTGATGCCGTCGAGAAGCTCAGCAGCCAAGTAGCCTCGGTACTGGACAAGGAAGTGGCCAACGCCAATGCCGCGCAGACCCGCAGCACCACCGCCATCATTGTCTGCATGCTGCTGTTGGGCCTGTTGTCCGTGGCCTTGGGCGTGGTGATCGTGCGCGCCATCGTGCGTCCGGTGAATGATGCCCTGCGCGCCGCCGACGACGTCGCCAATGGCCGCCTTGACAGCAACATCGACAGTAGCCGCAAAGATGAAGTAGGCGCGCTGCTCGCTTCGATGCAACGCGTGCAGCACCAGCTCAAGGCCGTCATCGGCGCGCAGAACGAGATGGTGCGCGAGCACGATCAGGGCGCGATCAGCTTTCGCATCGACGAATCCCGTTTCCCCGGCGAGTACGGCCGGATGGTGCGCGAGGTCAACACCCTGGTTGCCCAGCACATCGGCGTCAAGATGCGCGCTGTCGAGGTAATGCGCCACTACGCACGCGGTGACCTGTCGGTGGACATGGACCGCCTGCCCGGCGAGAAATTCGCCATCACCCAGGCGATGGACAGCACCAAGGCCAGCCTGTCGGCGATCAACAACGAGATCAAGCGGCTGGCCCATGCGGCGGCGGCAGGCGACTTCAGCCAGCGTGGCAATGCCGATCAGTTCGAGCACGATTTCCGCGACATGGTCGGTGGCGTCAACTCGCTGATGGAAACCACCGAAGTCAATCTTGGCCACCTCTCCAAGCTATTGCAGGCGGTAGCGCAAGGCGATCTCACCCAGCGCATGGAAGGCGATTTCCATGGCGTATTTGCACGCATGCGCGACGATGGCAATGCCACGGTCGACCAGTTGGGCAGCATCGTCGCAGGCATCCAGGCGGCCAGCGGCAGCATCAGCCTGTCGGCCAGCGAGATCGCCACCGGCAATGACGACCTGTCGCGTCGCACCGAGCAGCAGGCAGCCAATCTGGAAGAAACCGCCGCCTCCATGGAAGAGCTCACCTCCACCGTCCGCCAAAACGCCGATCACGCCCGCCAGGCCGATCAGCTGGCACGCGGTGCCGCCGAAGTTGCCGCACAGGGTGGCAGCGTAGTCGGGCAAGTGGTCACCACCATGAGCGCGATCGAAGCCTCATCGAAGAAGATCGCCGACATCATCAGCGTCATCGACGGCATCGCCTTTCAGACCAATATCCTGGCGCTCAACGCTGCGGTGGAAGCGGCACGCGCCGGTGATCAGGGCCGCGGCTTCGCAGTCGTGGCCTCGGAAGTGCGCACGCTGGCGCAGCGCTCGGCCGCAGCGGCCAAGGAGATCAAGGGTTTGATCGACAGTTCGGTCGACAAAGTCGCCGAAGGCTCGCAACTGGTCCGCAATGCCGGCAACACCATGGACGACATCGTTGCCTCGGTACAGCGCGTGACCGCCATCATGGCCGACATCTCCGCAGCTTCGCAGGAGCAATCCACCGGTATCGACCAGGTCAACCAGACTGTGATGCAGATGGATGAATCCACCCAGCAGAATGCCGCGCTGGTCGAGGAAGCCACGGCCGCAGCACGTTCGATGGAAGATCAGGCACAACAGCTGTCCGCTGCAGTTGCGCAGTTCCGTCTGGCTGGCTCGGTAAGCGCAACCCTTGCCAAGGTTGCTGCCAGTGCAAGCGCAGCGCCGCCGCGTGGCCGGCCTGCATTGCGTTCTATCCCGAAACCGGCAACGCGCGCCCCGGTCGCCAGCACCGACGATTGGCAGGAGTTCTAGGGCATTACGGCGGGCGGCGGGCGGCGGGCGGCGGGCGGACACTCTCCTGTCCACCCGCCGCCTGCGGTTTTTTCAGAACATCCAAATCAGACAACGCGTTCGCTGACATCCGCCGCCAGCAGCGACACCCCCGGAAATATCCCGTGTTCGTCATAGCGCTGGCGCAGCTTCTGCAGTCGCCGCCAGGCATCGGCGGAGTAACAGCTTGCGACCTCGCTCGAGCGCGATTCGAGATCGAACTCATTGATATAGCTACCGGTGGCAAAAGGCGCCAGCTGATCAAATACACCACGCAGCCAATCGCGGTTCAGATCGTCTTCGTCCTCGTCGTTCCACTGCGCGTAGGTTGAGACGGATAGCCGCCCATGGATCGAGTACGCCGCATCGGCATGCTCATGATTGGGACGCAGAATCAGCAGGCAGAACGTAGCTGGCGAAGGCCGCACCTGCATACCTGCAACCAGCACATCGGCAACCTTGCCGACTGCATCGGTCAATATGTTGTCGGCCCGGTAGCGCTTGCTGACCATGGCCTGCTCGGTCTGCCGGTAGATGGGATCGAAGCTGTCGAACGCCTGCTCGATGAATTCGCCCAGCCAAGGCTGCAGATCCATTTCCAGCGCCCCGTGCAGTGATCCGGCTTCGGCGGCATCATCGCAGAACACGCTGACACTCAAGGCCGCAGGCACACCAGGCGCACCACCAAGCACAAGCATGACCTGCACGCGATGATCGTGCCTGCGTGCACACAAGGCCATCAGCAAGGGTTTGAGCTTGGCCGTATCCAGTATGTAACCGCGTGCCAGCATCGCTTTGGGTGCAGGCCAGGTGCGCAGGTGAAATCGAACGACCACAAAGAACAGGCAGGGACCACCGCCCCGTGCCGCCCAGAACAGCTCCGTATTCTCGGTTTCGCTGACATGCAACAAGCGGCCGTCGGCGGTAACCACGTCCAATGCAAGGATGTTGAAGGTACTCATGCCGCCCCAGGCGTCACAGTTGATGCCCAATCCACCGCCCAACAGAAACCCGGACAAGCCTACTTTCGCACCGTGACCAGTTGGAAATGCCAATCCGTGTGGTGCCAAGGCATGCGTCAACTGGGCGCTGGTCACACCTGGACCTGCGCTCACTGTTTCCTGCTCAACATCTACCTCGATCGCGTTGAGGTGGGCCAGGTCCAGCAGCAGGCCACCACGATGCAGGAAGCTGCCTGCGTAGCTGTGCCCCGAGCCCTTGACCGCAACCCTCAGCCCATGCAGACGCGCGAAGTTCACGCTTTTCAGCACGTCCTCCACCGACGCGGCACGCACGATGTACTCGGGGAACCGTTCGAAATGGCGTCGGTTCCACGCCGTGCTGTAATACCAGCTGGCGTATTCGGCATGATGACGGGACCTGACCTTGCCTTCCAATGTCTGCGAGAAAGCTCGATAGTCGTCGGGTAGCATCTTTACGTGCTGCGGGTCCATGGTGGTTTCCTCGGATCATCCAGAAGACTGAAGTCAGACGGCGACAGCGCTTGTTGCCGAGTAAAGTGGCAACGGCTGCAGGCCAAGCCGGGTCTTGATGCGTGCGTTCAAACGCCCTGCTTCAATGGTGTGTATGCCTGCGCCCAACGCCCATTCGTAGGCATAGGCGAAACTGACGGTATAGGGGCTGTAATCAGTGAGGTCGTAGCGCATCCCGGCCGACCAGATGCACATCAAGGCTCCATCCAGGAAGCAGATCAGGCCGCCGACCACCACACCCTGGTCTTCCACCAATACCAGCCGGATCAAACCGTCACAGGTCCGCACGAAGCGTGCCAGCGTCTGCGCCGGGAAGTACTGCGGCGTTCCGTTACGCGCGGTGGTCTGCTGGCACAACTCGGTGAGCTGCTCAAGGCGATGATCGAACGGCGGGCTGAGCAGATTGATAACACCGCTTCCTGCTGCAAACTTGCGCAGTTGGCGGGTCATTTCATAGCGCCCATCCTTGGGCAATGCCTTGATCACCGCGTCGAAACCTTCAAACCGTGTCATGTCCATGAAGTAGCGATCGACCAGGTACCGCACTGTCAACCCCTGCTCCGCCAATTGCTGCCGGGCCTGATCACTGGCAACGTTCAACACACCTACGTACTGCGCGTCCAACTCGACCGCCAACGCCTTCAACGCGGTGACCAATGCATCCTCTGCCGCCACACCCAGCAGCACGATCACACCACTGTCAAAGCAATGCATCGCATGGCTGAAGAGCGCGCACTGCTCACGATCACTTTGAATGCCCGCAGTGCGCGCAAGCAGACCAAAAGGGTCCACGGTCCGCACCAACTGCAGGTAGGCTGGCACGAAGCCGACCAGCCTCCCGTGTTCGCGTGCCAGCAGGTAAAACGCGCCTTTGATCGCCAACAAGGGCGAACGCTCCGCAGCGCACAGGAAGCGCCAGTCGTAGAAGAACGAGGCGCCACTGGCGCAGTGGAACGCGCAGTACTCGCCTTCATCCATCTGTTCGATGGAATTCAGTATTTCCACTTCAATGGGCATCGCTCTACCCTCGGGGACGCTCACCGCCCCCGGTGACCAGACCAAGGGCAGGAGCGAAGGCATGATTCAATGACAGCAAGTACGTGTTGTCAGGTACCGCTAGCTGCTGGCAGCTAGCGCTTGCGGCACTCGATGATTGCCGCATGCGGCTCATCGACATAGGCCTGCAGCGCCGGCGGCACCTCGCCCAGATCATGACCCGCCATCAGCCGTGGATTCGACCATTTGATCTCTTCCGCGCCGGCCCTGAGCAGCGCCGCCTCGATTGCCTGCTGCGACCAGTACCAGGCATGCACGCTGGCCTCGTACTGGCGATAACGCAGATCCAGGCGCAGACGCCCGCCTTCCTGCCAGGGATTGGCGTCATCATCCGGCGTCAGCGTGAAGCCGCAGCCCTGGTAGTAGCTCGGCGCTGGTGCGTAACGCGCATGGATCGGCAGCGCGACCAAACGGCCACCGGGCTGCAGTGGCGACATCATCTCCGCCGCCATCTGATCCAACTCGGCCAGGGTGGTGGCATAGGGCAGCACATAGACCGCCAGCACAAGATCGAAGTTGCCGTTGGTGGTTTCGTCCAACGTGGAACGGAAGCTGATGTCCAGACCATCGCGCTGCGCGCAGCGGCGGGCATAGTCGAGCATGCCCTCGGCAAGGTCATATCCCACCACCTTGCGAGCACCAGCGCGTTTGAGCAGACGCGAGTAGTAACCGCTGCCGCAGCCATACTCCAGGACATCGAGTCCATCGAGTGGGCCCAGCGCAGCAAACACGCTTGGGGTTTCGATGTACTTCCGGAATGGCCAGGTTGCCATGTCCTCGTAGAGCGCGCCCAACTGATCAAACTGATCTGCTGCTTCCCTGCTCATCTGCTGTTCCCTTTCATTGAGGGTACTGCCCGGAAGTTGCAGATGCTCACGGATCACTGAATGTTAAATTGTGATGCACATCACTTTTTAAAACTATTTCACGGTGTCATCTCGAACATTAAGCCGCCACTCAGGTTCCCGTGTGAAGCCGTCAAAAGCCCGGCAGTCCGGACATTACAGTATCGGCGGAATGTCGCGAGCGCGTAGACAGGTAGCTAAATCAACGCGTGCTGTTGCTGGGCTCGTAACAGACAGACTAAAGATGTTAAAAAGGCGGCCGTTATCACAGTTTGTACCGCCTCCACCGCGGCCACACTGATCACCGCCCAATCGTAAAGTGTCCATGCCCGACCACGAATCGACTGCACCGACGCCCTCGCCACACGCCGGCAACCTGTATGCCGATGATCGCTACATGGTGCGCAACCCGCACCAGGTAAGGCATTTGCTGCAGGCCATGATCGATCAGCGTTCGATGATCAATGTGCACCCCGATGGACGCGACCAGTCTTTCCCTTCGGCGGTGCTGGAGGTGGACATGCAGGGCCTGGTGCTGGATGCCAGCCCGGTCCCGTCAATCAACCGTTCCGTGGAGACCGCAAGCACCCTGCTCTGCTTTGGCCAGGTCGACAAAGTCATGGTGCGCTTCCAGCTGCAGGGCCACCACCGCGTTGAGCGCGGCGACCACACCGCCTTTGAGATGCCGTTGCCGGAGGAGGTTTACCACCTGCAGCGGCGCGAGTTCTATCGCCTGGAAACGCCGGTTGGCGATTCGCCGTATTGCGTGCTGCCTGACCCGGACGGCGGCGAATCCAGCCGCTGGCGCGTACTGGACATCAGCGCAGGCGGCATGGCCCTGCTGCTGCCGCCCGAGCAGAACCTGCTCAAGCTGCAGAGCCGCTACAGCTGCTTGCTGGAGGTTCCCGAAGGGGCGCCGATCAAGGCCTCGTTTGTGGTCTGCAACCTGCGTCAGCAGAAGCAGCCCAACGGCTCGGAGATGACCCGCATCGGCCTGCGCTTCGACGACCTTCCGCGCGGTGCCGACAACATCATCCAGCGCTACATCTTCCGGATCGACCGCCTGCGCAAAGCACGCAGCAACGGGGAGTAAGGCAAGCGCGTCTGTTGGGCTTTGGCTTTGGCTTTGGCTTTCAAGCCGTCATTCCCGCGAAGGTGGGAATCGCCCTGAGCTCCTGCTCCGACCGCGGCTCTGCCTCATGTCGCGCGGTCAAGAACCACAACCAAAGCCAAGCCGAGAGCGATTCCCGCCTACGCGGGAATGACGGCATACGGCGCAAGCCGGGGCTAGCGCCACGGCCAATCCTGCCCGAAATCACACTCCGGGCACCCCATCCCGCGATTCCTGCCTCGGCGCCTAAAGTCCCACCCGCTAGCGCCGATACCGGTGCATCAGCCGCATCGCATCGGCAGCCCGCCAGGACCAGGATCCGCCATGAATGACTCCCGCACCACCGCCACCGATACCACCGGCGGCGAATACCTCAGCTTCACCCTCGGCAACGAGCACTACGGCGTGGACATCCTCAAGGTGCAGGAGATCCGCGGCTATGACGCTGTTACCCGGGTTCCGGATGCGCCGGACTACATCAAGGGCGTCATCAACCTGCGCGGCACCATCGTGCCGGTCATCGACCTGCGCCTGAAGCTGCGCCTGGACGAAGCCCGCTATGACGCCTTCACCGTGATGATCGTGCTCAATGTCGAAGACCGCGTCGTCGGCATCGTGGTGGACAGCGTCTCCGACGTCATCCCGCTCAACGCCGAGCAGATCCGCCCGACCCCGGAATTCGGCGCCGCCGTCGATACCCGCTTCATCTCCGGCATCGGCACCCAGGACGATCGCATGCTGATCCTGCTGGATATCGAAACCCTGCTCGATACCGCCGACCTCGGCCAGCCGAGCGTTGCCGAAGAGGCGGCTTGAGCGGAAATTTCGCAAAGTCGATCACAGTTCCATGCATGCAACTCAAGCCCGGCAACTGCGGGCCGATAGCCATTGCATGCCCGTCCTCCCCGACCGGCCCCACTTTCCCTTCCCGGAGTTTCCGATGTACAAGCATGTACTTCCGCTGTTTGCCGCCACCGTTCTGGCCACCGTCGCGTTCGACGCCGTTGCCGATGCCGAGATGATCCCGCCGGAAACCGCTGCGCGCTTCGCCGGCAAGGACGGCATGGTCTGCGGCAAGGTTGAAAAGGCCCGCTACGCCGAAGGCTCGGAAGGCCAGCCGACCTTCCTGCACATGGGCGGCATGTTCCCGCGCCATACCTTCTCGGCACGTATCGCCGGTAGCAACCGCAGCAAGTTTGGTTTCCCGCTGGAGACGCTGGAAGGCAAGACCGTCTGCGTGATCGGCAAGATCCAGCGCGACGCATCGCGTGCCGAAATCGAAGTGGCATCGCCGGCCAACCTGAAGCTGGCAAACATCAAGTAATCCGCCTTTCGTCACGCCGGCATTGCCGGCGTGCCACCCCGCGCCTGTGACATGGCCGGGCCTGTTCCCGGAGATCGCGCAAGATGCAGTGGATCAACTCGCTGAAACTGAAGCCGAAGCTGATGCTTACTTTCGGCGTCGTGCTGTTCGTCATGTTGTTGCAGGGTGTCGTCGCGTATCGCGGCCTGCACTCGTTGAACAACGTCACCACCGACCTCGCTGAAAACCGCATGCCCAGTCTTCGCACCACCGGTGAGTTGAGCGGCATGGTCAGCGAGTACCGCAACGCGTCCTACCAGAGCCTGGTGCGCGCCAGCGACGACGTCAAAGCCGATGCCAAGGCACGTGCCACCGAACTGCGCATGCAGATCGACACCACCATCGCTGCCTATCCGAAGCTGATCGACAGCCCGGAGCAGAAGAAGTTGTTCGAGGCCTTTGTCGCCGACTGGGGCAAGGCGGCGTCCTCGTACGACGCGGTAACCGAAATGCTGGCATTGGACCTGCCGGATGACGCCATCGACACCTTTGTTGGCGAAACCCGCAACCTGCACCGCAATGCCTATAACGCCCTGCAGGCACTTGCCGCGAACGACAATACCCGCGCCCAGGCCGCAGCCAAGCAGGCCGAAGAAACCTATCGCGCTTCCGCCCTGGTCGGCATCATTGCCGTGCTGGTCGGTGGTGCTGCCGGTCTGGCACTGATCTGGCTGTTTGCCCGCTCGCTGGTTGCAACCATCCGTGGCGCGGTAGACGTAGCCAATGAAGTGGCCAGCGGCAAGCTGGATGGTTCCATCGACGTCTCGCGTGCCGACGAAGTGGGCGATCTGCTGCGCGCCATGCAGCGCATGCAGCGCGACCTGCGCGAACGCATCGACCGTGACCAGGTCATCGCCAGCGAAAACCTGCGTATCCGTACTGCGCTGGATTACTCGTCCACCGGCGTGTTCCTGACCAACAACGATCTTGAGATCGTCTACGCCAACCGCGCCCTGCTCGACAAGCTCAGCGAGCACCACGAGCAAATCGGCGGCGCGCTGACCGACTTCGACGCCAGCAAGCCGCTGGTCGGCCAGCCGGTCACCGTGCTTGAGCACGGCGGCGAAGTTGACCGCAAGGTTCTCGACGGTCTCGAAAAGAACGGCGTATTCAAGCGTGAAATGCGCTTCGGTGACGCCGAGTTCGCACAGACCATTTCGGTGATCCGCGACGACAACAATGTGCCGGTCGGTCACGTGGTCGAGTGGCGCGATCGCAGCACCGAGGCACAGGTCGAGAAGGAAGTGGCGCGCATCATGGAAGCCGCCGCTGCCGGCGACCTCAGCGGCCGCATCGGCACCGCCGACAAGGATGGCTTCTTCCTGCAGCTGGCCGAACAGATCAACAGCCTGCTGGACGCCAATGCGAGCAGCCTGGAGCAGATCTCGGCACTGCTGTCGGCGCTCTCGCGCGGCGACCTGACCGTGCGCATGCACGGCGAGTACCAAGGCGTGTTCGCCACCATGCGTGACGACGCCAACGCCACCGCCGAACAGCTGACCGGCATCGTTGGCCGCATCAAGCAGTCCTCGGTGTCGATCAACTCGTCCGCCAGCGAAATTGCCGCCGGTAACAACGACTTGTCGCGTCGTACCGAGCAGCAGGCCGCCAACCTGGAAGAAACCGCGGCATCGATGGAGGAGCTGACCTCCACCGTGCGGCAGAATGCAGAATCGGCTCGCCAGGCCAACCAGCTCGCCATCGGCGCTGCCTCGGTGGCCTCGCAGGGCGGTGAAGTGGTCAGCCAGGTGGTCACCACCATGACCCAGATCGAACAGTCCTCGCGCAAGATTGCCGAGATCATCTCGGTAATCGACGGCATCGCCTTCCAGACCAATATTCTGGCCTTGAACGCTGCGGTGGAAGCCGCACGTGCCGGCGAACAGGGTCGCGGCTTCGCCGTGGTTGCCTCGGAGGTTCGTACGCTGGCCCAGCGCTCGGCCGGTGCGGCCAAGGAAATCAAGGGGCTGATCGACGACTCCGTCGGCAAGGTCGCCGATGGTTCGGCGCTGGTCCGCAAGGCCGGTACCACCATGGGCGAGATCGTCGCCTCGGTGCAGCGCGTGACCGACATCATGGCTGAGATCTCCGCTGCCTCGCAGGAACAGTCGGCCGGCATCGAGCAGGTCAACCAGACCATCGTGCAGATGGACGAAACCACCCAGCAGAACGCCGCGTTGGTCGAAGAAGCCACCGCGTCGGCCCGCTCGATGGAAGAACAGGCTGCGCATCTGGCCAACGTGGTATCCGTGTTCCAACTGGAAGAAGGCGCCGCGGTCACCAGCAGCCCGACTTCCGCACGTGAACCGGCGCCCCGCCCCGCCGTCCAGGCAGCAGCACCGGCACCTCGCCGTCGCGCAGCCGCCGCCCGTACCGCAGTTGCCGAACTGGCCGACTCGGATTGGCAGGAGTTCTAAGCACCAACGTCGTCGGCTGCGGCAGTAACGCCGCAAACCAGAGCGATTGAGTCACCCGGAATCCGATGCCAGTCCCTGGCATCGGATTTTTTTTGTAGGAGCGGCATAAGCCGCGAAGCTGACACACCGTCGGCCCAGGCCCCGCGAGCGGCTGCAAGCACCACTAGCTTCGCGGCTTACGCCGCTCCTACAACACCGTGACACTGCAAGCTGGCCAGTCGTCTTCGCATACGTGAACAGATCGACAGCTCTAGCTGGAGTACCTCTTCAGGCCACTCAACTCATGCCCTTCGCGGCCGATAAACCGGTATCCCCTCACGCAGCGCTGATACCGCAAGGTAACCAGCGGATTCGATGACTATCTCCTCGCTCTGGAACAACTACATTTCCAACATTTCCGTCAGGCGCAAGCTGAACCTGCTGACGGCCCTGATCGTGATCGGTGTGATCACGCTGGCGGTCATCGCTGCCCGCATGCAGTACCTGGATCTGTACGAAACCCGCAAGGCGGCGCTGCGTGCCCAGGTGGAAATGAGCTACGGCGTTCTCGACCACTACGCCAAGGAAGCGGAAACCGGCGCGATGCCGCTCGCTGACGCACAGAAGTACGCCATGGCCGCGCTGCAGAAGATGCGTTCCGATGCCGACGTCAATTACTTCAACATCTACGACACCAAGTACGTGTTGCTGATGCATCCGTTCCGTGCTGACCTGGTCGGCAAGGACATGAAGGATTTCCGTGGCGAGGACGGCGTCCGCGTCTACTACGACCAGGTCGAAGCCGCACGCAAGGGTGGCGGCTATGTCGCCTATAGCTGGGCCAAGCCGGGCAAGGATGGCGTGGTCGGCAAGCTCGCCTATGCAGGCATGTACAAGCCGTGGAACTGGGTGGTCTCCAGCGGCGTCTACATGGACGATCTGCAGGGCCAGGCCTTGAAGTTCACCGCAATCATGACGGTGGCTGGTGGCGTGCTGGTACTGCTTGTGCTGGCCTTGAGCTGGATCATCGGCAACCGCATCGTGCTGCCGCTGCGCAACGCCACTGCAGTGGCCACCGCCATCGCCAAGGGCCGCATGGACAACCATATCGCGGCACCCAGCAAGGACGAGACCGGCCAACTGCTCAGCAGCATGGCGCACATGCAGGACCAGCTTCGCGCAGTGATTGGCGCGCAGGCCGAAATGGCGCGCCAGCATGACGCCGGCATGATTGGCTACCGCATCGATGCCAGCCGCTTCCCCGGCGACTACGGCGTCATGGTCGAAGAAACCAATGTACTGGTCAGCAACCACATCGACGTCAAGATGCAGGTGATCGCACTGGCGCAGCGCTATGCGATCGGTGACCTCAGCCAGGACATGCCAGTGCTGCCGGGCGACAAGCGCGTCATCACCGACACCATGGCCGCCATCAAGACCAACCTTGCAGCGATCAACAGCGAGATCAAGCGCCTTGGCAGCGCTGCCGCTGCGGGTGACTTCAGCCAGCGCGGCGACGAAGACCGTTTCGAGCACGACTTCCAGGCAATGGTGCGTGCTTTGAACACCATGATGCAGGTCAGCGATGACAACCTGGGCGAGGTATCGCGCCTGCTGCAGGCACTTGCCGATGGCGACCTCACCGTCAAACTCAGCGGCGACGCACAGGGCGTCTTCGCCAGCATGCGTGAAGACGCCAACAGCACCGTCTCCCAGCTGTCCGGCATCGTCTCCGGTATCCAGCAGTCTGCCGACAGCATCAACCTGGCTGCTGGCGAGATTGCCACCGGCAATGCCGATCTCTCGCGTCGCACTGAAATGCAGGCAGCCAACCTCGAGGAAACCGCGGCGTCGATGGAAGAACTGACCTCCACCGTCCGCCAGAACGCGGAATCCGCGCGCCAGGCCAACCAGTTGGCGATCGGTGCAGCCGGGGTTGCCTCGCGCGGCGGGCTGGTGGTGGAAGAAGTGGTCACCACCATGGGCCAGATCCAGCAGTCCTCACGTCGCATCGCCGACATCATCAGCGTGATCGACGGCATCGCCTTCCAGACCAATATCCTGGCGCTGAACGCCGCGGTTGAAGCTGCGCGTGCCGGTGAGCAGGGCCGCGGTTTCGCAGTGGTTGCCGCCGAAGTCCGCACCCTCGCCCAGCGCTCGGCCGGTGCCGCCAAGGAAATCAAATCGCTGATCGAAGATTCGGTCGAGCGCGTGGACGAAGGTTCGCAGCTGGTGCAGCAGGCCGGCACCACCATGGGCGAGATCGTGACCGCGGTGCAGCGCGTGACCGACATCATGGCCGAGATATCCGCTGCCTCGCAGGAACAGTCGGCAGGCATCGAACAGGTCAACCAGACCGTCATGCAGATGGACGAGACAACCCAACAGAACGCCGCACTGGTCGAAGAGGCCACCGCTGCAGCACGCGCAATGGAAGAACAGGCCACGTTGTTGGATGAAGCGGTGGCGGTATTCCAGCTGAGCGCCCAACCCGCTGCGGCAAAGCAGCCACAAACGCTGGCCATGGCCAGTTGAGCACGCATATTCCATGATCGACATCGACAGCACCGAGCGCGACTTCGAGTTCAATGACCGTGACTTCCGTCGCGTCTGCGAGCTGATCCACGCACGTGCAGGCATCGCGCTGGCGCCGGCCAAGCGCGACATGGTCTACGGCCGTCTGTCGCGACGGCTGCGCAACCTGGGCCTGCGCTCGTTCAAGGACTACCTGGACCAGCTGGAACAGCATGGCGGCGACGAGTGGCAGGCATTCACCAATGCATTGACCACCAACCTGACCTCGTTCTTCCGCGAGCCGCATCACTTTGACAAGCTGCGTGAAGAGCTGCAGATGCGCGCCCCACGAGCGCCCCTGAAGCTATGGTCGTGTGCCGCTTCCACCGGTGAGGAGCCCTACTCCATGGCGATCACCGCCTGCGAGGCGTTCTCGTCAATGACGCCGCCGGTACGCATCATCGCCACCGACGTCGATACCCAGGTGCTGGCCACCGCCAGCCAGGGCGTATACGCGATGGACCGCATCGCAGGGCTGGACCCGGCGATGAAGCGGCGCTATTTCCAGCGCGGCAGCGGCCCCAATGAAGGCAAGTGCCGGGTCGTGCCGGCGCTGCGCTCGCTCATCGAGTTCCGTCCGCTCAACCTGCTGGCCAACCGCTACGACGTGGGCGGCCCGTTCGATGCGCTGTTCTGCCGCAATGTGATGATTTACTTCGACAAGCCCACCCAGCGCGGCATTCTCTCGCGACTGGTGCAGCACATGGACGATGACAGCCTGCTCTACACCGGCCATTCGGAAAACTACCTGCATGCTGCCGATGTGATCCAGCCCTGCGGTCGCACGCTATACCGCCGCAGCCGCAGGAATGGCGCATGAAGAACTCCCAGCAGCACCCCGATGAGGTGATGCGCTATCGCGACACGCGTTTCCAGACGATTGCCGCCAAATTACTGCCAACCCAGTACCTGGTGGTGGACGACGATACCGCCTTGACCACCATCCTCGGCTCCTGCGTCGCCGCCTGTATCCGCGACCCCATTTTGGGCATCGGTGGCATGAATCACTTTCTGTTGCCCGAGGGCAATATCGGTGATGGCGCGCCCGCACGCTACGGCAGCTACGCCATGGAACTGCTGATCAACGACCTGCTCAAGCGCGGCGCGCATCGCAAGCGCCTGGAGGCCAAGGTATTCGGCGGCGCCAACGTGCTCAAGGGTTTCACCAGCAACCCGGTCGGCACCCGCAATGCGGAATTCGTCCGCCAATACCTGCGCGCCGAGCATATTCCCATCGTTGCCGAAGACCTGTGCGGCATTCATCCGCGCAAGATCTGGTTCTTCCCCATCACCGGCCGGGTGGTCGTGCAACGCCTGCCGCATGCGCACGACGCCGAAGTGGTCGCCACCGAATCCGCCGTCCGCGCCCGTCTGTCGCACACCCCGGTCAGTGGTGGCGTGGAGTTGTTTGAATGAATCTGCAGTCCCCGTGCCGGGTTCTGATCGTCGACGACTCGGCCCTGGTCCGCCAGGTGCTGACCGAGATCCTCGCCGCCGACCCGGCCATCGAAGTCGTCGGCACCGCAGCGGACCCGTTGCTGGCACGCGAGAAAATCAAACGGCTCAACCCTGACGTGCTGACATTGGACGTCGAGATGCCGCGTATGGACGGCCTGGCCTTCCTCGAAAACCTGATGCGCCTGCATCCCATGCCGGTGGTGATGGTGTCCTCGCTGACCGAGCGCGGCGCCGATACCACGCTGCAGGCGCTGTCATTGGGCGCGGTGGATTTTGTCGCCAAGCCAAAACTCGACGTCGCCCGCGGCCTGGACGCGTATGCAGAA
Source organism: Stenotrophomonas sp. STEN023 (assembly GCF_056760135.1). Lineage (NCBI taxonomy): Bacteria > Pseudomonadati > Pseudomonadota > Gammaproteobacteria > Lysobacterales > Lysobacteraceae > Stenotrophomonas > Stenotrophomonas sp. STEN023. Next base: position 23,573 of record NZ_JBRREF010000027.1, read on the forward strand.
GAAATCCGCAGCAAGGTGAAAATGGCCGCCCGCTCGCGGGTCCGGGCAATTGCCGGCGGCCCGCGCCGGCCGGTGCAGCGCCCAGCAAGCGCCAGCAACCTCGGCTTCCGCACTACCGATCGCCTGATCGCCATTGGCGCCTCCGCTGGCGGTACCGAAGCCCTGCGGGTGGTGTTGGAATCCATGCCCGCAGATGCCCCGGCCATCGTCATGACCCAGCATCTGCCCGCCAGCTTCAGTACCGCCTTTGCCGAGCGCCTGGACCGCCACTCGGCGATGTCGGTGCGCGAGGCCAGCGATGGCGAAGCCATCCTCCCCGGCCACGCCTATCTGCCGGCGGGCGGTCAGCATCTGCGGGTGATACGCGACGGCGCCCGCTGGCGCTGCAGGGTCGACGACGGCGTGCCGGTCAACCTGCACAAGCCCGCCGTGGATGTTCTGTTCCGCTCGGTTGCCGCCAATGCAGGCGCCAATGCGGTCGGGGTGATCCTCACCGGAATGGGCGAAGACGGTTCCCGCGGCCTGTTGGAGATGAAGCAGGCCGGCGCCCCAACCTTGGCCCAGGATGAAGCCAGCTCCGTGGTCTGGGGCATGCCTGGCAGCGCCGTGCGTTTGGGCGCTGCCGATGAAGTGCTGCCCTTGGACCGCATTGCCGAGCGCATCCTTGCCATTGCCCGTGGCTGACGCCGCCGCCCTGGCTACAGCATTGCAGAGAAATCAATCGTTTCCGGCTCGCGCATCGCGTCCAGCACGTCGATGATGATGGGCAGTTCGCTTGCGATGAACTGGACGTTGGCCACAACCTCGTCCAGTTCAACCTCCTGCTGATCACATAGAAATTCGACGCGATCACAGATATCCATCAGGTGCGCCACCTGCAACAGGCGTACGCCACCGTTGATTCTGTGCACCAGGTTGGACATGGCGCGCGGCTCGAACCTTTCCAGCAAGGCCTGCAGCTCGCTCAGATCACGGACAAAGCTCCGGTGCGCCTCAACCACCAGGTGACGCGTCATTTCCGCGTCGCCCCCCGTCAGCTCATGCAGTGCGGCCGTGATGTCCTTGCTCTGCGCAAGACGCGGTAACGGCACGCCAGCCCCTGCTTTCTCTCCCAGCCTCACCAGCAGGCCAGACAGCGTGCTCAGGCTGACTGGCTTGAACAGGCAATCGTTCATGCCCGAGGCGATGCACTTGGCCCGTTCCTCTGGCTGGGCATTGGCGGTGAAGCCAATGATGATGCACGGCGGGAGCCCATTTTCCTTTTCGTGACGCCGGATTGCCCGTGCCATGTCGTGACCGTTCATCACTGGCATGTTGCAATCAGTGACGACTATATCGACAGGCTCCTCCAGCCAACAATCCAGGCCCTCACGCCCATCGGATGCACTGCGTACGTTCTGTCCCAAGAATGCCAGCTGCTGGGTCAGCAGCGTGCGGTTGGCTGAGTGATCATCCACCACCAGCACCTTCATGCTCGGGTGTTTTGCGTCAACGGTCTGCAGCACCTCGGCGCTGCCTGGTATGGCTGGCAGCACGTCCAGTGGCAGGTTGAGCACCACCGAGGTACCTTCACCCAGCGTGCTGTGGATGGAGATGTCACCACCCATCAGCTCACACAGGAACTTGCAGATAGGCAAGCCAAGTCCGGTGCCGCCGCGCGAGCTATGCCCATGATCAGCCTGGGCGAAAGGATCAAACAAGCGAGCAATATCGCTGTCAGCGATGCCGATCCCTGTATCAGCTACTTCCAACCGCAGCTGCAAGCGCGACTCAGCTACCGCAACACCACGCGCCCTGATCATGACCTCGCCACGGTCGGTGAACTTGATTGCATTGCCGACCAGATTGGACAGCACCTGTTTGAAGCGCATCGGATCTATCGATACATCACAATCAACGCTTGGGTCCAGCTCAAGCCGCAGATGCAGGGTCTTCTGTCGAGCCAAGCCATTGAACACGCGCGCGACCGACTCGGTCATCTCGCGCAGATTGGCTCGCTTGGGGCTGAGACTGACGTGACCCGACTCGATGCGCACCACATCCAGGATATCGCCAATAAGCTCCAGTAGCCCATGTGCCGAATCATAGGCAACCGCGATTGCAGACTTATCAAGTCGCCCCTGATCAGCATGCTTCTGGGCAAGCTCCAGCATCCCGATAATGGCACTCATCGGCGTGCGGATTTCGTGGCTCATCGTCGCCAGGAAGGTCGTCTTCGCACGGCTCGATTGGTCTGCGGCGTTGAGCGCGCGACGTAGCTCCTCCATCAGATGGAGGCGGTCACTGACATCGATCCAGCCACAGACAACGCCCTTGGCGACGCCCTGCGAATCAAAATATGGATAAATCCAATGGTAGATGCTCAGCACCCGTCCAGGCAGATGCAGGGTCCGGTCAACCTCCAGCGGTTTACCGTTGGCCATCACCCATAAGTAGTCGTCGTGGAAGCTCTGTGCCTCGCGCGGGTCCATCTTCGCCCCGTCCATCGAGGTCTTGCCGAGCACCTTCTTTTCAGTGACGGAAAGCATGTCCAGATAGTTGGTATTGCAGGTAACCAGTCGTCCCTGCTCATCGCGGACATATATTGGGTGCGGCGTACCGTTGATCAACGAGCGCATGAAATTCAGCTGCTCGCCGAGCGCGTCCTCTGCCACCTGCCGTCGGCGGTACTGAGAGCGGATATGCACGTTCCAGATCAGTGATACCAGGATCAGCAGCAGGGCACCTGCGGCAATTTTGTAAATCAGCGAGCGGAAGTCCATCCAGGTTGCCGGTGACGCATCGGGCCGCGGCCGCCACCGGTTCTGAAAAATATCCACCTCATCAGGCGGAATCTGCAGCATGGCCTTGTCGATGATGCTGGCAAGCTCGGGCTTGTCCTTGCGCGTGGCAATGGCCAACCATGCAGGCGTATCCTCCACAACGTCGGACACGCGCAACCTTTCATCGTGCAGAACAGCAGTGTAGTAGAGCGCCATCGGCAGGAACGCAATCGTCGCATCTGCCTTGCCGTCCTTCACCAGTTCCATGGCGGCTGCAAGGGTATCGGTATCGATGAACTGATAGTCCGTTGCGGGGACCAGCATGTCCTTCAGCGCGTGCTGCATCGGCAACGCGATTCGCTTGCCGCGAAGGTCACCAAGCGATACCGGGCTACCGGGCTCCTCGCGCGTGATGATCCCATACGAGGTCTGCACGAACGGGCGCGAGAAATTGAATCTCTGTGCGCGCGATGAGGTGGGCACCAGCATGGTCAGGTCGGCGCTTCCCTCCTCCAACGCCATCATCTGCTGGTCAAGGCGCGATACGCGTACAGGCTCGAACTCAAGACCAGTGCGCTGCGCGATCGCGCGCATGATGTCAGCACTCAAGCCACTGAATCGCCCATCGGTATCAAAATAGGAAAGCGGTGCGGTGTCGTTACTTGCGACGAAACGCACCACTGGGTTCTCTGCTATCCAGCGCTGCTCGGCAGTGGTCAGCTCGATCCGCGCCACGGGCACCATGCCACCACCGCCGGACCAGCGCTTCAGCAGCTCCGCACCGTGGGTCTGCTGCAGCTTGGCAAGCGCAAGGTTGATGACCCGTTCCAACGTCAACGCTTCTTCACGCACAGCGAAAGCAAAACCACCGGTATCAATGCGCGGCACAGCAACGGTCCGCACATAGTTGAAGTAGCTCAGGTTCACCAGGTAGTTGCTGGACACCGTATCACCCAGGTACAGATCCGCACTGCCAAAAGCCAGTGCGGCCAATGCCTGCTCGCGTGAGCGATAGTTTGCGATGATCGCATCCGGATACAGGTCGCGTATCTGCACTTGTGGCAGATAGTCCTCTGCCACAGCGATACGCATACCGGTCAGCTCCTGTGGCATTCGCCTACGCTCAGCCTTGCGCACATACAGCACAGGGGTGTCTTCAACATAGCGCTGGGTCAAGCGTACCGCGTGTCCGGCGAGCTCATAGTTGTTGGCACTTCCAACCATATCCACCGCACCGTGCTCCAGCGCACGCAGCGCTGCCGTGCGGTCCGGATAGCGAACCACACGCAGCTCGACACCCAGCAACTCGCCAATGGCACCAAACGTATCTGCAGTAATTCCTTCATAGCAATCATTACCGGAGAACACCTCCAATGGCATGAAGCTTGGCGAGGCGACCCCCATCACCAATACCTTCTTGTTCCGCACCCACTCCATATCCCCCTTGCCCAGCTCGAGCGGCGAATTGGGGATATTGTTGCGCGCCAGCAAGGTCAAATCCCTGACATCACTGGACGCTGCGATAGCGATGTTCGCAATCAGCGAAAGAACGGCGACGAGGGGCCATGCCGCAAGCTTGAAGCGACGCCTCAACGTAATCTGCGGCATGGTGGGTTACTCAGGGATTGAATCAGCTAGTGGCGAGGCTATGCTGGAGCTTGAACAGCTCCGCATCGGTACGGACCCCGAGTTTTCGGAAGGCGGCTTGCTTCTGGCCGCTGATGGTTTTCATGCTGCGCATGAACTTTCGGGATATCTGTGACACCGACATACCGTCCAGGCAACAGCGCAGTACCTCACGCTCCTTGGGCGATAGTGAGGGGTCATTCAACAAGCGCTGCCCGCCTTTTATATCAGGCGATGCGCGTCCTGCAGGTAGCGGTTGGCGACCCAGGCGGTAAGCCAAACCGGGAGACACATAGGTCTCACCCGAGGCCACCTTGCGGATAGCCTCAACCAACAGCTCGGCACTTTCCGACTTTCCGAAGAAACCGTTTGCGCCAACACTTAGCGAAAGGTTGACAACCGACGGCGACTCCGCGGAAGACGAAACAAGTATGCAGAGCGATGGAAACCGGCGGCGGATCAGGCCTATCAAATGCAGACCATCCAACTCGCTTGCTCCCAGCGAATAGTCGAGCACCAACAGGTCTGCAGGGGTACCACTCAAGGACGCGAGCAGATCACGGCTGTTTGAGTAAACGCCAACAACCTTTAGATCTGCCTCACGTGACAAGCGCAGTTCCAATGCCATCTGGATTAAAGAATGGTCATCCAACACCGCAATGCGGAGTGGCGCCATTATTGACCATTTCACCGAATCAACTCCTTTACACTGCAAAGCCCCGTTACACGAATAGAATGCCGAACAGCCTACCGCTCGGCGCTCTCCATTAAACCGGGTAACCAGCTGGACCGGTCATCCTTTCTATCCAGCATGCAGACGGCCCTCGATCCAATGACCGGGGCCGCTGCGTACACTCAAGGCGCGGGCGTCCTCCGCACCTCCACACGAAGCACAACCCGACGGTTCGGTGCATAGCAGGTACGCTGTTGTTCCGCACTGCCGTAACAACCGTGTTTTACCAACATGCGGCTACCCGCACTGTTCGCCTGGGTTATCGACTGCGGAACACCACTGCTGACCAAGGCACTACGGACAATGTCTGCCCAGCGTTGGCCCAGGATCTGATTTTCCGCTACCGCACCGATGGGATCGGTATGCCCTTCTACTTCAACACGGGTAATCTGAGCGTTCTCTCGCTGGAGACCTGCGAGCAATGATTCAATCTGACTATTTCCGGCCGCGCTCATGCCATTGCGGCTGTTGAATGACACATCTGCCAACAGAACATACTCGCGTAACACCACCGCTGGCGCATCCAGATAGCCGTAGTGGCGGCACGGCTCCACATTGGAAGCGCGTGACAACAGATGGACCTGTTGCCGCTGTTCGCCCAGCTCCGCGGACGCAACCGTCCTGGTCACCGGCAAAGGATGGTTGCCACCCTCTTCACGAACCTTCAGGTAGTAGGTGGAACCACCTTTGAATGTTGCCGCGTACAGCTCGTCATTCTTCCCGGAATAACTGGGTGCATCATCTAGATATGAGCCGAGCATATGCCGGCCCGGAGCCAGACAGAACGAGGTGTATCCGCCCGGCTTCAGTGCAGTGATGAATTCCCTGTCCAGGTAGACGTTGGCAACAGTAGAGCCATGCGCACCTTCGGGCCGGTAGTAGACAACCTGCGCCTGGTCCTTTCCAATCGCTGCCACCGCAGAGTAATTGTTGCCAAATGCACGATCACCCTGCGCCGACGCTTCCCCGACTGCGAACAATGCGCCGGCTGCAGCGACCAACATCAGTACGGACATACCTTTTATTCGATCAACTACCGCGCAGCACATCTGAACATCACTCCGTAGCCCCCCTCACTACCATGCGGAGGCGGGTTGTTTGACCAATGCAGAGCAGCAGCCGAATGCTACTGCCCCACCCTTAACGCCTCACTCGCGGCGTGCGTACACCTGGATGACGACGCGGCGATTCGGCGAATTGCAGGCAATCACATGCGAGCGCTCGCCCAGGCAATCATCCACCAGTGGCTCACGACGCCCCTTGGACTCGACGGTTATGGAACCAACCGACAAACCGCTCTCGATCAGCATCTGGCGCACGGTCTGTGCGCGCACCAAGCCCAACGTCTCATTGGCCGCGTCACTACCGATCAGATCGGTATGACCAACCACATCGATACGCTCAAGCTCAACGCCCTCTTTCTGCAGCTCATGCACGATACCCGCCACTGCACGCCGGCCATCCTCGCGAACATCCGCATAGCCGGCCTTGCCGAATGCGAACAGCACGTCACCTGAGAGTGTGTACACCTGAGGCTCAACTGGCGCCGTGTAGTTACATGCCTTTACTGCAGATGCGCGTGACAATACGTGTGTCTGGCGCGGACTGCGTGCAAGTGCCCTTTCCGCATCAACGCGAGTCACAGCCGTCGGCAGTACTGCACCAGCCTCGCTCACCTTCAGGAAATAGGTCTTACCGCCTTCCAGGGTGGTCCGCGGTTGTGCTTTTTTGCCTTCATACCGCGGCGCATCGTCGAGCACTGCATTCAAGCCATGTGCGCCCGGTGCGATGCAGAATACGGTAAAACCACCAGGCAGCAGACTGGTATGGAACTCATTGTCAATGTAGACGTGTGCCGTGCTGGCCAGATGACCCGCTGTGCCGTCGCGGTAATAAACCACCTGACTCTGATTGGCGGCCACCGCTGGTACCGACTGGTAGGGATCTGCGAACGCAGACGCCGGGATTGCCGCATACGCGCCAACTGCAAGCAAAGAAGCCGCTGCAGCAACAGCTGCCGTTGCTGCACGTTTCATCGTTCCGTCTAAAGACATGCCTTATTCCTCAAGATCGTATTTTCGGCCCGCAGCGCGATGTGAAGACGAACAAGTCGCTTTCACTGTGATGGGACGCTCTTATTAAGTCTCTCAGGTAAAACCAACTGACCTACGGTTTACGCCGAAACGTTCCGATGAATCCCAGTCGGCCACACCATTGCTACCAGTATGTTTTTCATTGGAGACTCCATACATAGGGAAAGTCTCAAATTGCGAGTCACTGTGAAATGCGACGCACGCGGGCCGCCTGAACCAGCACTTCTCCTATGCCAGCGCTTACTCTGGCATGCCTATCACTTTTCTTTCTGATGCCACTACCGGATGACTACCTCCCAGCGCTCAGCCAACGCACCAGCGCACCAGCACTCGCGTACTGCCTGACGACTGCCTGGTAGCCATCAAACCGGCTCGAAACCTCGCCAATCTGATTGTTGTAGTGCTCACTCTCCGAAGACAGCACGTCCAGCAGCGTACGACGGCCAAGGTGATACCACTGCTCATAGAAAGCTGCACGTATCTTGTCCGACTCCAGCGACAATCCACGATATAGATCCGCCCGGTCGCCGAGCGAACGCGCGTCCTGATTGGCGGCGCGGATGCGATATTCCAAGTCCTGGACCTGCTGCTCGGCCCCCATCCAGCCCGCCTGCGCACGCTGCCGCGCAGCCTGCTCCGAAGCCCGTCCGGAACCACCGCGGAACGCGCTCCAGGACAGCGTCAACCCGGTCTGCCATGCAGAATCGCGACCATAGATATCCTCACCGGTGTTCTTGCTTACCACCCAATTGACCTGCGGCCGCAGCGCCGATCGCACCGCATCAGCCTGGGTATCAGCAGAGCGTGCCGAAGCCCTGGCCTGCAGTACCGTAGGGTGATGCAGTGATTCAGCCAGTAACCAATTTAGCTCGGGCAATCGAATATCCCAGTACTGCGAACCAGGTAATGACGGCAAAGCTCTATCGCCAACCATCCTACGCAGGTTGATCTCGATATCACGGGCCTTGGAATCTGCCGCACTACGCGACGCCCCAGCCTGCAGAAGCCGCGCACGCGCCTGGGTAAGCTCGCTGACGCGACCCGCGTCGACGGCGACGATGCCTTCCAGCATCTTCACCAACTCCGCCATGCGGTCAACATAGCGCTGACTGGTTTCAACAATGATGCGCTGCTTGGCCAGCTCAACCAGATTGGAGGTCACGTCGTAGGCTGAAGATTCCAGCTGCGCCTGCACTGCCGAATCAGCGGCGTCAGCCAAGTGCGTACGGCTCTCGATGGTTTTGCGAACACGCCCCCAGTCAAACAGCGTTGTGGTGATACCCAGCGTCAGCGACGGATCACCTGTTCCCGACGCTGCACTGGCACCAAACTCGCGGGAGAGACCGCGCGCGCTAATATCCAGCTGGGGATAGCGCTGACCCTTGGCCTCGGCGATGTCAGCCTTTGAAGCCGCGTACTGCGCCAGAGCGCCTGCCACGGCCGGGCTCCGCCCGGCGGCGGCGTCCACCATGCTCAAGAACAAGTCACGCAAATCTGATTCAGCCACCTCTCCCTTCCCGGCCACCACCGCAGGCGCTATCGCGGCCCCCGGCATTGGGTGCGGAATATTCAACTGCATGGCGGGCGAAGCAAACGAGGGGATGGAAGCAGAAGCAGCCTCCCCGGATAGATCCGGCGGGCTTACCGGCGCAATCGGCAGGCGCTCAAATACAAGCACATCCTCGACAAGGTCACCCGGCGACGGAACCGCCAGGCTTTCGCGAACAGAACGCACGACAGCGGAGGGCGAGACTGCAGCTTGCGCGCTACCGACCAGCTCATCACGCATGCCGGACTGCGATACCGAAGCGACATCACTAACGGCACTGCGCGGCGCAACTTTCTCGAACTGGAGCAGTTCTTCATCAGCCCTGGCTTGGTTGCTGATCGCCGACATGCACGCCAACGCGATCACCGAAAAGCCAGTAAAGGGCCTGCGTACTGCTCTTTTATTCCGGAACGCAATGTCCCTGCCGAAACTACTCATCTGCAACCTCAAAAGTATTCGCTTCCAGAACAAGGAAGACCGTGTTTCGGGTAGAACAAGAACTCAAAGAGCACTGGGTGCTGAACTCGAAGTGCAGCCCGGAGCATCGCCGTTCATTCCTGCCAACCAAGGTGAACGCCGTAGGGCGCAACCTGGAACAAGCTGCCTTACCCGACGCAGCTTCGATGGGGAGCAAGCGTAGAAATACGCGCCCCCCAAGTACATGGGACACGTCCTAAATGCATGCGCCTTGCCTACGTCAAAGCCATTTCCAGCCACATCACAACGCACCAATGCCCTGGCAAATCGAAGGATGGACGCCCTGTAACAAGGCCTAACACTGGAGTTACACGGCTGACGTTCATCGGCAACGAAATTTCGTTCACAGCGCCAAAGTGCATGACTGAAAGCTTGTAAATCCACTAGCCCACACGCTGCACCATCACTCCATCGATTGGCCGCACCCCGGAAATACTCTGCCCGAAGACCTGCCAATCACATGCCGCCGCATGATGGAGCAAGCACGGACTCCAGACTATGAGAAGTGGCCTATTTATTGCGCAGTGACATGCGACTCGCCAAAATTCTGTTTGCGCACGCTCGTTTGGTGGTGTTTTCCATCAAACAATGTGCCACATCCATGCCTTCACCCCGGCTCAGATTGGTACCGCACCGGAGCAGCGCCGCAATCGGGATTGTTGCGGAGATCTCCATCATTATTCCTCCGGTGATCAGAATGCCTCCAGCCTGAGATCCTGAAGATGGAGGGCGTCCGATGCATCCGTCGGTGCGCACCATCACGCGCCGCTCCGACTCGCCACTTCAAAAATCGCTGTTTCCTGCATACCAATCGGGAGCAGATCCGGTCCTGGCTGAGACAGTGCCGCAGCATCTGGCTGCGCACCAGACTCACCATTGAGTCCGCCCTCCGCCGAATCTGTCACAACCACGGGAACCGCCTGCTGCACGCCCCCCCTACCTCAGCTCTGGAAGCACGGTAGCTGCGACCAAGAAAAAGCGGGGCACCGAAGTGCCCCGTTGGTTTGAAACCATAGATAGCAAATACAGTATTCGCTACCGAGACAGATCAATATGCCGCGTATGCCACCAGGTGCGTATCCAGCAGGTCAAAGCCGAAACTCAACGCCGAACCACCCGCACCGCCAGCATTTGGCTCCGTCACAACCATTTGACTCAACAGCGTCGGCTCCGACGCAAACAGCTCATTCTCGACCGAGGACAGCAGCGAAGAGGCAGCAAGCACCTCGACCGGCTCGGCGAATGCATCTGCACCAAGGACCGAGTCGTGCATGTCACGGGTTTGCAGATTGTTGTCCAACGTAACGCCCACACCCTTCTGGACCAGCAGCTCAGCGCCCAGCGAAGAATGCTGGTATGCGTCGTACGTCACACCGCCGATCACTACCGAGGCCTTTTTCACCCAATCGCCGTGATCTGCATTGTTGGCCAGTAGATCACTCAAGGTGACTTTGTCGCCAGCATTACCTTTGACCATCATCTGCACACGACTCTTGTCGCCCGTGTAGAACGCATTGGCCGCGCCGTTGTTCATTACATCGACCAGCGACAGTTTGAGCGTGTTGTTGCCCGTGCCGGTGATATCCAGGATTTCTACTGAACTGACCTTTTCCTTAAGAGCGGTCAGATCAAGTGTCTGCCCAGCCCCAGTCAATTTCAGCGTATCCAGGCCAAGCCCGCCGTGAACCCCCGCGTTGGCACCCGACATGGTGGCAACATTGGCAAGCGAGAAGACATTATTATCCTTGCCGCCAAAGTTCATTTCGCCTACCTCTTGATTGACAGGCTGTTCAGCGTAATCCGGCCAATAGGAGAAGCAACTCATGTCGTCGATGTAGACTTGCTGACCGGCGAGGGTAGTAATAATAACACTTCCAATCAACACTCCATCCGGAGCCGTATAGGAAATAGGTAACGTCCACCAGAATGTACCTCCCAAGGCCTGCCTATCGAGCACAGTCCCATCGACCGCCAGAAATGTAACTGTATCGCCCCCCCCCAGGTAAGTAAGCCTAACCTCAACGGACGGCCTGTCCAGATCAAATCGCACAACGCTGTTATTCCCCCCGCTTTTACTCCCAATCAAGAGCGCACTACCCTCCACGGACGGGGTATCCACCAGCTCCCCTCCCGAAACATTTACGACAGTAGCATTACTGTACACTTTACTCTTCCCAACACCGATCGAAAGTGGAGAGTGATTGAAGTTTTCTCCCATCCCCACCAGCCGGTAGCTGTGATTCTGGATTACGTTGCCTGCCAGATCCACCGAGGTCAGCGTCATCGCCGCGGTCGGTGAGAACCCAGGGGAAAGAACCGCTTTCCCCGCTGCTACGTCCGCCGCGTTAAGCTTATAGACGAAGCTGGCATTTCCCTCGCGCAGTACAATTTGGTCTCCAATCTGCGCATTGCCTTTCTCGAGAAGCACAGTGACCTGCGAGCCGTTCATGGTCACCGCAAGAGGGGCTTTGGGCGCCTCCGTATCGAGTGTAATTGTTTGCGATTTGACGGCACCGACATTACCGCCGCCATCCACCACCCGGGTCTGCACAACCCAGCTTGCCGCATGAGCGCTGCCGTCCTGCATGCTCCACTGTTTGCCTTGGACAAGAGCTGCTGCCCAGGTTTTACCCCCGTCCGTCGAGACCTGCAACACTTCATCGGCGTCCAGCGCCGCTGACAACGTACCCTGCATCAGACGGCCGGCGCTGCCGTCGTTGGTCAGGAAGTCAGTACTGCTTACGCCGCTATCTTTGCCTACAGAAGAGAGAGTGGCCGTCTGCGTTGGCGGCAGCGTGTCGACCTTGAAACCAAACGCATCGGATGCCACGCTCTTGCTGCCCAACGCATTGACAGCTACTGCAGTGACACTGTGCGCACCATTGGCCAGCACCTTGCTCGAGGTAATGCTCCAGTTGCCGCTGGCATCAGCCTTTGCATTACCGATATCCACGCCGTTGTCCCACAGCGTCACGCTGCTGCCAGCTTCGGCCTTGCCCTTGAACTCAGGCTTGGTGTCGTCGGTCACGCCACCTTGAACCAAGGTACCGGTGGTGGAGCCGACATCGTCAGTCACGGTCAGAATCGTCGGCTTGGCTGGTCGCGTCGCGTTCACCGTAAGGACAAACGCATCGGATGCCACGCTCTTGTTGCCTGCCACGTCAACGGCTATCGCAGTGATACTGTGCGTGCCGTCCGCCAATGAGAACATGCTCTCCTCGAACAACTTGATCGTCCAGTTGCCATTGGCATCGGCTATGGTGGTCTTGTCATCGAGTAGCTGACCGTTTTGCCAAAGCGACACAGTGCTACCGGCTTCAGCCTTGCCGCTGAACTCAGGCTTGGCGTCGTCGGTAACCCCACCTTGAGCCAAGTAGCCAGTGATGGCGCCGACATCGTCAAGCACGGTCAGAATCGTCGGTTTGGCTGGTGGCGTCGCGTTCACCGTAAAAGCAAATGCATCGGATGCCACACTCTTGTTGCCCGCCGCATCAACCGCTACTGCGGTGACGCTATGCGCATCATTGGCCAGCACCTTGCTCGAAGTAATGGTCCAGTTGCCACTGGCATCAGCCGTGGCACTACCGATATCCACACCGTTGTCCCACAGCGTCACGGTACTGCCGGCTTCGGCCTTGCCCTTGAACTGAGGCTTGGTGTCGTCAGTAACCCCACCTTGGGCCAAGGTTCCGGTGATGGAGCCGACATCGTCGGTCACGGTCAGAATCGTCGGCTTGGCTGGAGCCGTCTTGTCCACCGTAAAGACAAACGCATCGGACGCAAGGCTCTTGTTGCCCACTGCGTCAACGGCTATCGCAGTGATACTGTGCGCGCCCTCCGCCAATGAGAACATGCTCTCTTCGAACAACTTGATCGTCCAGTTACCATTGGCATCGGCTATGGTGGTCTTGTTATCGAGTAGCTGACCGTTCCGCCAAAGCGACACAGTGCTACCGGCTTCAGCCTTGCCGCTGAACTCAGGCTTGACGTCGTCGGTAATCCCACCTTGAGCCAAGTAGCCGGTGATGGAGCCAACATCGTCAAGCACGGTCAGAATCGTCGGCTTGGCTGGTGGCGTCGCGTCCACCGTAAAACCAAACGCATCGGATGCCACGCTCTTGTTGCCCGCCGCATCAACGGCCACTGCAGTGACGCTATGCGCATCATTGGCCAACACCTTGCTCGAGGTAATGGTCCAGTTGCCACTGGCATCGGCCTTGGCACTGCCGATATCCACACCGTTGTCCCACAGCGTCACCGTGCTGCCGGCTTCAGCCTTGCCCTTGAACTGAGGCTTGGTGTCGTCGGTAGCCCCACCTTGGGTCAAGGTTCCGGTGATGGAGCCGACATCGTCGGTCACGGTCAGGATCGTTGGCTTGGCTGGCGCCAGCGTATCCACCGTAAGGACAAATGCAACGGACGCCTGGCTCTTGTTGCCGACCAGATTGACTGCGGTCGCAGTGATGCTATGCGCTTCATCACTCAGTGCGTTGCTCGGCGTGATGCTCCACTTGCCATTGGCATCGGCCGTACCGGTACCGATAACCGCACCCTTGTCCCAAAGCGTCACCGTGCTGCCGGCTTCCGCCTTGCCGCTGAACTCCGGCTTGGCATCATCGGTGATCCCACCTTGGGCCAAATTGCCAGTGATGGAACCCACATCATCGACCACCGTCAGAATCGTCGGGGTGACGGATAGCTCAGAACTCACGGTAAGGTTGAACGGCTTGCTATGGGGGCTTTCGCCCTTGGCAGGCAGCGTCACCGTTGCGTGCAGCACATGCGCGCCTGGAGTCAGCTCCCGCGTCGGTGTAATCGCCCAGGTGCCGTCCACACCGGCAATCCCCTCGCCGATCTGCGTGCCACCTTCATATATCTTGACCACGCCACCGGCCGTTGCAGAGCCGAAGAACATCGGATGGTTGTCATCAGTGATGCCACCGTTGAACACGTCCCCCGTCACACTGCCAACATCATCCTCGGCGCCGAAGATGTTGATCTTCTCCGGACGCGTATCAACGATGAACTCGGTCACGTCCGTTTGCTGACCAATATTGCCGGCCAGATCCACCGCCGAGTAACTCAGTATGTGCAGGCCATCGGCCAACGGGTTCTCCGGCGTGTAGCTCCACTTGCCGTCGGCGCCGACCGGAACACGGTCGAGTTCTTTGCCCTTGTCGTAAATGATCAACGTTGCGTTTGCTTCCGCCATGCCACTGATGGTCGGACGGCTGTCATCGGTGATGGTCTGGTCGGTGATTGCACCGGTGATACGGCCTTCGTCGTCGACAATGCCAGTGATCTGCGGAATACCCGGCGCGACCTTGTCTACCCTGATCACATACGGCTCGGATTCTTCACTGACACCCGTGTCCGGGTATTCGTAAATGACCGTGATCGAGTGTTTGCCCGTGGAAAGCGGGGACGATGGCGTGAACTTCCACTTGCCGCTGGCGTCAGTATCAGTGAAGCCCAGCAGGTATTTGCCACGGTAAACATGCACCCTGACACCAGGATCGGCACTGCCCATGATGGTCGGGTAGCCATCATCGGTATAGCCGCCATCTTCGATGGTGCCAGTGATTGCCCCGTGGTCATCGACAATTTTCTCGATGACCGGAATACCACCCGCCGCCAACGGCACAATGGCTGCAGGCGCACTCTCCGGAGCACGGGCGCTGGTTGCTTCGGCGCCAATGTCAGCAGGCACGTTGTTGGCCGTGTCCACCGCACTGGCGGACTCCTGCACAGCAGCAGCTGCACCCGGCTCAACAGCCGCCGGCGTGAGTCGACCTGGTGCAACATCGGCAATCTTGTCATCCAGCATGAACGCACTGGCAGCCGGCGCAGCCGATGCCTTGCTGCCACCGCTCTTGCCCGTGCTCAACGCAAGGCCACCCGCCATGGCGGCGGCGCTCGCCAGCGCTCCTCCCAACAACGAAGAGCCGCCCTCGGAGAACTCAAAGCCGGCTGCAGGCGCAGCAGTCATCAACGCCAACAGCGAAGACCCACCCTCGACAAGATCCGCAGCGTGGACAGCGCCGGATTCCGTAACAGCCACATATTCCAGATACTCACCGCCAGCGCCCTGCGCGACCAGCTGCCCACCGCTGCCATGGAAATCCTCGATGATCAGCGCATCCAACCCTGCATCCTCCGATTCCTGACTGATGATCAGATTCCGGCCAACACGCTTGACGACCATACCTGCAACGGCACCACCGCCAAGTGAGTCGGCCAGGATATAGCGCGCACCCTCAACTGCATTGATATGCACCGCCGCCCTCTTTGCAGAAGCAGGCAGATGGGTCTGCACCACAGAGCCACCACTTACCACCGATATGATCATCGTCATTATCTTTACGCCTTATGCTGTTGATTGAGACGAACACAGCGTCGCCGCCCTGAAGAGCTCAAGGCGCAACGGCATTCGATTTATCAGATAGCCAATTCCACATCCCCATATCCATGGCTGGATGCGAGCACTGAGGGCATTCCGGCACTGCAAACGGTTCAATTGGCCCGGACAAAGCGCTGCTTCATGCACGCCCAAGAGCTTCAGCCCGGATCCTGTTCAGCACCTTTCGCGCCTACTCACACCATCTTGTGGCTACTTTAGAAAAAGCAATCAGACAAGTGGTCACGAAGCAGTAGGGCTATCTGTCAGCGGCAGTATGCTTTTGCGAGAACGGGTGAGACATCAGACCCGTCTTAGATCGGCAAAAGCAGGACGAATCCCATTGCATAATAAGTTTCACCAGTAAAACTGGGTGCTGATGAAAAGCCCGGTCAAGCTTTCTCCCTCGATCTGCCTTGACGTCGCAACGGCATTCACAGCTTGCGTAGCAGTTGCCAATGTTCGTAAAAAACCGCCCCAATCAGCAAACAGCTCCGTTGAGATATACATGGTACGAGGTGACCCTCACGTCGCACAGTCCGGCGACGTGAGAGTGCGGCTACAGGGTAATAATCAGGGCACGTCGTGTAGCAGCCAGGCAACGAGAACGGGACGCCAAGGCGTCCCGTTGGTTTCCCCGATGGTATTGACTGCCAGGCCTGTAGGTTTCCAATCTGGACACCTACCGTAATCAAACAACCCTCGATCGATTGCAAAATCTCGGCACCGTGAACCCTCATGCGCCAATAGCAAACGTAGCTATCGAAGGCACACATATGCGTCAACGTCGAACAGCCTTTTACCAGCGGCCCGCGCAGCGTAGCTCCGCGGATCCGGTGCCACCCCATCCGAGGCGACACTAGCGCAGCCTTTACGGAAGCTAGAACCTTCGCGCAAACACGCCAAGACAGCCGGCCAAGCGGGGCTATTGCCCAACAGCCAGGTCCGGAGAGCCTCACTGAGGCTCTCCGGTACATCACCTGCCTATCAACCCATCAACTGCTGCTCGAAGGGGTGAACCATCTCAATCGGGCTTGCAATCACCCACGCAGCCCCGCATTCGACACGGACGCTGCTGGATACCCAGCTGTCCTGCAGTCCGTCCTCAGCACCAGGACCAATACCCATCTCCTGCACCGGCCCTGCAGCAGCGATTACTGAGCTGTCTGACTGACCCATGACGTCCTCATGCGCATCAACCAGAAGATCCTGCATCGACGGTACAGCATCCATCTCACCGCCCTTGTCGAGCGACCGGCCAGCCGGCGAAACAACCACCGACCACGGCGCGGTTTCTACGCTCCAGTTACCCGCATTATCGACTGCGTAGAAGACAAAGTTGTGTTCACCAAAGGTGAGCAACTTGGACGAGTAAGTCCAGTTTCCGTCCTCATCAGCCTCGGCATCACCAAACTCCTCACCGTTTCTATACACCATGATCAACGCGCCCGCTTCAGCCTTGCCGGTGAAGGTCGGGGTCCGGTCATCGGTTACCTGTCCGCTGTGGAGGCTGCCCTGCGAAGAGCCGGCGTCGTCTTCAACCTTCACAATGAGCGGGGTACCCGGCGCTGCTGTGTCGACCTCAACATGGAAAGCGTTGCTGAGGGCGCTCTCGGCACCACCGGCACCAATCGCTACCGCAGTGAAGACATGCTGATCGTCACTCAAAGCATTCTTCACGGTGTAGGTCCAACGTCCCTTGTCATTTACGTCCGCGTATCCTTCCGCAACACCGTTGATTCGGATCTCGATCCTCTCCCCTGCCATACCCTCACCCCGAAGCTCGGGATTGGTATCGTTGGTGACGCTACCGTTCTTGATCAGGCCCTGGTAGTAGCCAACATCATCGTTCAAGGCAGTGATCTTCGGCGTGGTTGGCGGTACCAGATCCACTCCGATCGCAAAGCCATTGGACGGGGGGCTCACATTGCCGGCAGCGTCAATGGCCTCGGCCGTGAACTCGTGGTCACCGGCTTCAAGCGCGTTCTCCGGCTCACATGTCCACTTGCCATCACCATCAGCTTCTGCCCTGCCGATCTCGACGCCCTTGTCCTTGATGATCACGATGCTACCTGCCTCTGCCGTACCACTTATGGTCGGTTTGGCATCGTCAGTCATCTCACCCTGCGCCAGACTGCCGGTCTTTGCACCTGCATCGTCAAACACCGCTTCGATCACCGGTGCTGCCGGCGGAACGGTGTCGATGTTGATCGAGAACACGTCGGACAGCGGGCTTGCATTACCCGCGCTATCCACCGCCTTCACGGTGAAGTCATGCCGGTCATTGATCAGCGGCGTGGTCGGCGTGTAGCTCCAGTTGCCTTGCGCATCGGCCGAAACCTTCTTCAGCAGACTGCCGTTGTCGTAGATGTACACCATGCTGCCCGGCTCGGCCTTGCCGGCCAGCGTCGGGGTGGTGTCATCCGTATCCTCCCCATTGAGCAGCGCCTTCTGGATACTGCCCACATCATCGGTGATGCTGAGGATGCTCGGCTTGTCCGGGCCGGTCAGATCGATGCGGAAATCGAACGGGCTGCTCGGATCGCTCACGCCATGGGCCGCGGTAGTGATCGTTGCCGTCAGGCTGTGCAAGCCTTCGCTCAACGGCAGGAACGGCTGGGTGCTCCACTTGCCATCACTGCCCACCACGGCTTCGCCCACCAGCGTGCCACCTTCATAGATCTTGACCGTGCCGCCAACGGTGCCCGTACCGTGCAGGGTCGGGCTGGCATCGTTGGTGATACCGTTCTTGCCGATCTCGCCAGTCGTTGCATCCGCACCTTCCACCGCATCGATTGCACCGATGATGGTGACTTGCACACCTGCAGTGTTGACCTCGAAGTTGATCGCATCGGACTTCGGGCTCACGTTGCCAGCCTGGTCCACCACTTCGTAGCTCAGGCTGTGATTGCCATTCACCAACGGCTTGGGCGTGAAGCTCCAATCACCATTGGCATCGCTATCCACAATGTCGAGCACCTCGCCATTGTCATAGATGATGACCTTGCCATTCGGCTCACCCTTGCCGGTGAAGGTCGGGGTCGCGTCATCGGTCAGCATGCCATTGGTGATCTGGCCGGTAACCTGGCCTTCGTCATCCATCAGCAGCGCATCACCTGCAGCCGGCTTGTCCGGCTTCACCGTATCCACGGTGATCGGGTAATTGCCGGTTTCCGGGCTGCTGTTACCCGCGCTGTTGGTCGCCTTGGCGGTGATGTTGTGCAGGCCTTCGGTCAGGTCTTCCGGCGGGGTGTAGCTCCACGTGCCATCGGCAGCCACATCGGCCTTGCCCGACTTCACACCGTCGATGTAGATGAACACATCCATGCCAGGCTGCACCGTACCAGTGATGGTCGGGCGCGCGTCGTCGGTGACCGCGTTCTTCTGCAGCGGACCGGTGCTGCTACCAACATCGTCAATCACCGAGGTGATCGCCGGCACCGCAGGCACCACGTCACCAATCACTTGCAGATCAAAACGATCAGATGGCAGCGAGGTGTTACCAGCCTTGTCCACGGCTTCTGCGGTGATGCCGTGCTTGTCCAGCCCCAGCGGATACGTCGGCTCGACGCTCCACTTGCCATCAGCGCCCGCCGTGCCGCTACCGATCACATCGCCCTTGCTGTTCTTCAGGACAATGGTGCTGTTGGGCTCAGCGGTACCACTGAACATCGGCTTGCTGTCATCGGTGATGGCACCGGACAGCAGCTCACCGGTCGAGTCGCCCTGGTCGTCATACACCGACAGGATCACCGGCGCTGCCGGCGGAACGGTGTCGATGTTGATCGAGAACACGTCGGACAGCGGGCTCGCATTGCCTGCGCTGTCCACCGCCTTCACGGTGAAGTCATGCCGATCATCGGTCAGCGGTGTGCTCGGGGTGTAGCTCCAGTTGCCTGCGGCATCCGCCGGAACCTTGTCCAACAGAACACCGTTGTCGTAGATATACACCATGCTGCCCGCTTCAGCCTTGCCAGACAGTGTCGGCTTGGCATCGTCGGTCACGCCACCGTTGCTCACAGGGCCAGTGATCGCACCTTCATCATCGATGATGCTGCCAATGCCGCCATTGGCCGGTGGCGTTGTGTCGATAATGACCACGAACTCATCCGACGGACCGCTGCTATTGCCAGCTGGATCAGTCACCACCACTTCAATTGAATGCTTGCCTTCCTCCAACGCTTCTTCCGGGACAAAGGTCCAGGTACCGTCGTCACCCACCGGCACTTTGCCAATGACCTGGCCATTATCGATGATGGTGACGGTATCACCTGCGTCACCCTTGCCCGACAGCGTCGGCTTGCTGTCGTCGGTTACCCCACCATTATCCACCGGGCCGGTTATCGGGCCTTGGTTATCAATGACTCCTCCAACACTCGGCTTGCTCGGCTCCGTGGTATCGACATTCACGACAAACTCATCGGACGGCTTGGAACTATTACCAGCGGGATCGGTGACTACAACCTCGAGCACATGCTTGCCTTCGACAAGCGGCTTGTCAGGCGTAAACGTCCAGCTCCCGTCCTTGCCCACCTGCACTTCGCCAATGACTTTGCCATTGTCGATGATGGTGACAGTGTCACCGGCGTCACCCTTGCCCGACAACGTCGGCTGCCTATCATCGGTATGGCCACCGTTGACGATAGGACCGGTAACCGACCCCTGGTCATCGATGACACTCTCAATGTCTGGCTTGGTAGGCGCCGTCGTGTCAATGATGATCACAATTTCTTCGGACGGACCTGAACTATTGCCAGAAGGGTCCTTGACCTCGACCTGCAGCGAATGCTCACCTTCGCCCAAGTCCTCCTTGGGCCTGAAACTCCAATTCCCATCACCATCGACGATGACTTCGCCGATGACCTTGCCATTGTCAATCACAATGACCTTGTCACCGGGATCCTGCCCAGAGCCACCCAGTGTCGGACGACCATCGTCGGTCACGTCACCCGAAGCAATGCCCCCCTTGGTCGGGCCCTGGTTGTCGATGATGGAACCAATGCCCTTGTTTTCTGGCGGGGTAGTGTCCTTGACCTTGTCGTCACCACTCTTGTTGTGCTCGACAACGGCACCAGCAGCCAGCCCACCAATACCTGCCAATGCCCACGGCAGCAACATGCCACCGCCGGCAACTGCCAGGCCTTCGCCGAAGCCGGCAAGCTGGGGATAACCCAGCGCCAATGGCGAAGACATGCCATCAATCAGGAACGCTGCAGCGCTGTCGCTATCGCCATCAGCGGCTATGTACTCATGGTAGACGCCATCTTCGCCAAGACCGACCAGCTGACTGTCCGAACCAAAGAACTCCTCGATGATCAACTCAGGGTGATCCGGATCGGAACCTTCAAGTGCGACGTGCAGGTTCTTCCCCACGCGCTTGACGGTGATGTTCTCGGGGCCAACACCACTGCCGTCCTCGGCTAGCAGGTAGTGGCCGCCTTTGATTGCCTTGACACGCACCGACTTGCCACCCTTGGCATTGGCCAGCGGCTTGTTCAGAACAATGGATTTATCGCTGACTACGGAAACGCTGACGTTCATCGCTGAAGCACCTGAATGATCATGTGTAGATTGATGGGCCCGATATTTCAGGCGCCACAGAATTTGAACCGACTTTTTCAAGCCGGCTTCTTAGGTGAGCGCAGTATCCCCATCCCAATACAAGCTATACATAGGACGAGTCTCAAACCGCGCTACGTTTTTTGACCGTTTCTTAGGAAGAATGCCCACACGCCACCGCTGCGCCGTACCAAGCGGGACAGTCACTGTGACTGATGCGAATAGAAACGGCTCGAACTTCAGGAACAGCAAGCCACATCCCGCTGGAACCGAGTAAGCCGCGAAACCGATGCAGCAGCAGGCTAAAAGCGCGGATACAGATTAGCTCCAGCTGATTTCCTGAACCCGCAACTGCGAACGCTGCCTTGGCGCAGCAAACACGCCGAGCGCCAAGGTAAAATTCGCACCTTGATCTACGTAAAGAAATAAAGCGGGCAAGCAGAAGGTCCATCACTCGCTGACAGGACCCAATAGCTTGCAGCGTCCGCAAAAGTGCAGCGCTGCTGTTGACGCAAGCCGCTGCGACGATACCTCCGTGATCGCCACCCCGACATCAGCTGAGTCCTAAAAGCGGTTACCCTCGTTTCCACGAACACTTGCGAGAGGGCCGGCCGAGTTCTTGATGAGTTTTCATGTCCGAACGAAGGATTCTCAGCGTAGATTTGAGGCGTGGCGCGGTTGAACAAGCAAGCCGTCCCGGAGTCAGTTGCGTCCAGGTAGCGCCGGAGTCTCGGATTCGAGAAATCCTGCTGACCCGTTGGAGGTGTGAGGCCCGAGCCCAGCGACCTTTGCACGCTGAGACGAAGAACTTGCCCAGCCAAAGCGTGAGTTGGCGCGAGTGAGGAATGAGCAGGATTTATTGAGAAGCGGCGACGCTCTTTGCCAAAGGATCAACCTGAGATATCAGGTGATCGAACGCGGCCGCGGAGCGCTTCCGGATCAACTGATGAGCCGGTGCCTGCGGGTATCGCCCGGCGGTTAGTACGACTGGAGCAAACACCCGGTCAGCCCCGCCAGCTCAACAACGAGCGCTTGCTCGGTTTCATCTGCGAACTGCAAGAAGACTGCCGTGGCGCGCTGGACTGCATTGGAACCAGAGACCAAGTGGTTAACTGATATCACCGAGATCAAGACGCAATAGAGCAAACTGTATCCGAGTACTGCCCTGGACCTGCTTTACCAACGTGTCGTGGAGTGGCCGATGCATAACCAACACGACCGGCAGATGCTGATTCGAGCGGTATGAATGGCTGCCTGGCAGTCAGCTTCGAAGCGGCAAACATACGAATCACCTGAAAGCCAATCCACTGGTGTGCTCAATGAGGGTGGCTGGATTCTGCGGCGACAACACTGCATGCGAATGCTTCTTCGAAGTTCTCAAGCGCGGGGATATTCCGGATGAGCTACCCAACACTCGGTGCAGCGAACGCCAATTCTCATGAACTTGTCGAGAGGTTCCATAACCATCGGATGCGACGCAGGATCGCCAAGTGCGACCTGAATTTCCAACCCGCTCACAACCGTGCAATTTCCCGGCAGAACCGGCATCAGCACTTCATGAATCAGGCGAATCGACAGAAATTGCGCGGCGGCCGCCCGAAGGCCGACCGCCGCACTCACTTCACTTGATATAGCAGGAGTGGCACAGACCGCAGCAGGAAACAGGCGCCTGCTGCTTCTTCAGCAACCTCAGTAAGCCTCGATCGAGAAGTCCGTGGCGTTGAAAGAACCTACCCCATTGAACTGCGTCGAGTGCAGCGGCAATGCAGCGGAGTGATCAGCATGCTGGCTGGCAGCGCTATCTGTACCACCAGGGAAATACGCGGCCTCTGACCCAGCCAACACCTGTCCGCCCATATCCCGAATGGCATCGTCATGCGCCTGGTCAAGCTCAAGACCGCCCTTCATCAGAGAGTGAAGGCCATACTGTTTGTACTCCGCTCTATTCTCAAGCGTGACCTTTGCGCCCTGCTGCACCAAGACCTCAACAGCAAGATTCGAATGCTTATAGGACACATAGCTCACGCCATCGATTGCGACCGTTGCACCCTTGGCCCAATCCCCCATGTCACCGGGCGTGCCACCGCTTGCGTTCTGCACAGATGCCCCGCCGACCAGCTGATCGGAAAGATACAGGTGACCACTGGCAGACGCCTTTATCATCATCTGCACGCGGTTCGTTTCGCCCGCGTAGAACGCATCGATCTGCCCGTTACGCAGCACATCGCTGACATCAAGCTGCAGAGTTTGCGCGACGCTTCCCATAAGCTCAATGATCTCCATCGAACTGATAGCCACACCCTTCACCATGGTGCCAGATGGCCCGGCAACCTTGAGCGTGTCAATGCCCGCACCACCATGGATGCCGGCAACAGCACCAATGAAGTAATCATCCATCTTCACGGTGAGCGTCACCACGTCGTCACCGTCCGTGCCATAGAAGCTCTCCATGTTGGAGTCGATGATGGCCGGTTCACGGCTTTCCGTCTTGTGGCTGACTTCCTTCCAGGTGAAGCGATCCAGCGTCACGCTCGGCTCATTGGCAATGATTTTGAACGACCCGATGTCCACACGCTCGTCCTGCGGGCTATAGCTGTATGCATTGGCATGGAAGCTTGTGGCGTTGCCGTGAATCGTCTGTTCTTCGATCAGGTTTCCCTTGACGTCATAGAACTGGATCGTCACGCCCTGCTCGCTGTCGATGCCACTGAACCGCAATGCGATCTCGCGAACAGGCTTATCCATCACAAACGTAGCGTTGGCCTTCACTGCATCACTCAGCGTCAACCCGGCATGCGTGGCCGAGGTCAATCCGGTCACCGCCATCACACCACTGGTGCTGACCTTGAAGCCAGCAACCGCATAGGCATTGTCCTCGGGCTCAGCCGTCAGCGCATCGGCCTTTGCCGCCGACACGGTATACGTACCTACCACCTTCTGCGGTTGCGAAACAAGGCCAATCGAACCATTGGCCGCAATGATCTGCGCGGTGACCAGGAAGTCCGCATCCACACCCTGCATCAGCACCTGCGCTGCAGGCACCTTGATGGCAACCTGACCGGCGTCAATATTGGCCTGCGTCAGCACATGGTCATAGGTGACCGTGCCCCATTTGATATGCACCTTGTCGCCGACCTTTGCACCCGTGCCCATCAGCGAAACCTCCACGACAGAGCCATCGGCAGCCTTTTCCGCCGTATACATGCCTTCGGCATCGGCGATGCGCTGAATTTTCGGCGCACCGTTCGCAATGGCTTGCACCTGTTTGGAGTCGGTCAAGCCAATCGAAAGCCCACTCGAAAGCTCGACGATACGCACCTGCGCCGTCCAGTCACCCGGCGGCATGTCCTTCTGGATGACAGCCCATGAGCCCTCAGAGAAGCTTGCATTTACCCAGGTCACCCCGCCATCGGTGGAGACCTGGATCACCATGTCCGGCACGTTATAGGGCATGTTGTCCACTTTGCCGTAGACAATGCGTGCGCCCGCTTCATCGGTTTCCGCCGATGAGATGGAGATGTCACTCGGAAGTCGATGCGGCCCCCACTGCACACCATCGAGGAGTGCAGACGAGGCCTCCGAGTGGGCTGCGTGCACCTGAAAACTGGCGATCGCCTTTCCAGCCGGTGCTTGGTAGTGAATACGCTGAGAGCCGGATACGCCAACTTCGCTATATTCTGTCCCGATAATCTTACCAGATTGATCATAAAAATATATGCGATATATTTTTGAACTCGTACTAGCGTAGGCATTAAGTGCGAAACTTACCTCGCCACTTTCCGAGGGCAGCGTTACGACAAGATACCCAGCAGAAACCAGTTGAAGAGCATTCCCAGCATCTTCCGGTCGCAGAGACTGATCCGTTGTACCCCCTGACATGACCCCACTGGCGTAGATCCCCTTGATCGCCAAACCCGACGGAAGCACATGGTTCGTTAAATATTCACCCAAACGAATCGACGTCATGCTGCTGAAATCTTCAAAGCCGCTGCTACGATTCGGCTCCACAACACGGAAGCCAAAGACAGCCGAGGAAGCCGAGCTTTCCACCGCCGTTGCAACGATATTGTGCAGACCGTAAGCCATCGCCTCCAGCGGAGTAAACGACCATTTGCCAGAGGCATCAGCTTGCGGTCGCCCGATCTCAACACCGTTGTCCATCAAAATCACGATGCCATTCGGTACTGTCCTGCCTGAGATAAGCGGCTTGGTGTCGTCAGTGGAGGAACCGCTGTACAGCTCGCCCTTCTCAGCGCCGAAATCGTCATAGATGGAGGTGATGCTCGGCGCAACAGCAAGCGGCAGAGTCACGCTGAAGTCGAACGCCTCCGACGGATCACTGGCGTTGCCCGCCTTGTCCAGCGCGACCACGGTAATGCTGTGCCCACCAGTACTCAGCGCCGGCACCAGCGTGTACGTCCACTCACCGTCCGCGTTGGCCACAACGCGATCGACCTCTACACCCTTGTTGAGGATGATCACCGTACTGTGCGCTTCCGCCTTACCCTTCAGCGTCGGGGTCGCATCATCGGTTGTCGCACCCTTCTGCAGCGGGCCTTGTACAGCACCCACATCATCCAGCACCTGCTCAATGGTGGGCACGCTCGGTACCGTCAGATCAATTGTCAGATTGAACGGCTTGCTCGGCAGGCTCTCGCCCTTGGCAACCAGCGTTACCGTGGCATGCAAGCTGTGCGTACCTTCAGACAGCTGGGTTTCCGGGGTGATCTCCCACTCCCAGGTGCCGTCGACATCGGCGGTAACCCGGCCAAGCACTTCGCTGCCTTTGTAAATGGTCACAAGACCGCCGGCCGTAGCGGTGCCAAACAGCGTCGGGGTACTGTCGTCAGTGACGCCGCCACTGAACACCTCACCCGTTACGCTGCCCACATCATCACCGGCGTAGTAGATGTTGACCTTCTCCGGGCGCGTATCAACGGTGAACTCGGCAACAGCCGATTGCTGACCAACGTTACCAGCCTGATCCACCGCCGAGTAGCTCAGCATATGCAGGCCATCAGCCAACGGCGTGCCCGGCGTGTAGCTCCACTTGCCGTCCGCGCCAACCGGCACACGATCGAGTTCCTTGCCCTTGTCGTAAATGATCACCGTTGCGTTCGCTTCCGCCGTACCGTTGATGGTCGGCCGGCTGTCATCGGTGATGGCCTGGTCGGTGATAGCGCCGGTGATACGGCCTTCGTCGTCCACAATGCCGGTGATCTGCGGAATACCCGGCGCGATCTTGTCCACGATGATCACATACGGCTCGGACTCCTCACTGACATCATTGTCCGGATATTCGTAAATGACCGTAATCGAGTGCTTGCCCGTGGCGAGCGGGGACGACGGGGTGAACTTCCACTCACCTTCGGCGTTGGTGTCAGCGTAGCCCAACAGGTATCGGCCACGGTAAACATGCACCCTGACGCCGGGATCGGCACTGCCCATGATGGTCGGGTAGCCATCGTCGGTGTAGCCACCATTTTGTATGGTGCCGGTGATCGCCCCATGGTCGTCCACTACTTTCTCGATGACGGGCACCGTGTCCACGGAGTAAGCCGCGACCGAGCCAGCCGCCTTGACCGCACCGTCCGTCAACGGAGAATTGGGGCGCACGCGATTCTTGCTGTCGCCCGCTTCAGGGCCGAGCTCATTGTCTGCGTTGATCTCTTCCACAACCGCAGATTCGGGGACAGCGTTCGTCCCTGCGACAATGCTCTCCGCTTCGGCTTCGGCAACCTCGCTCACGATTGCAGTGCTGATACTGCCATCATCCGTCACGGTCGGTGCCGAAGTATCAATGGCACTCGGAGCTGGATCGTTCGCCATCGCTCCTGCAGCCTGATCCGCCAGCATAAAGCCGCTGGCAACCGGCGCAGGCTGCGATTTTCCGCCGCCGCTGCTATTGCTGCTCAAGGCAAAGCCACCCGCAACTGCGGCTATACCAGCCAGTGTGGTGCTGAGCACGGAGGAGCTGCCCTCTGCGAACTGGAAGCTGGCGACAGGCTGACCTGCGGCCAAGGTGATCAGCGAAGAGGCACCATCACTCATTGCAGCAGCATCGGCAGTGCCGTGCTCGGTAACGACCAAATACTCCAGGTACTCGCCGTCGGCGCCGAGGCCAAGCAACTGGCCATGGCTGCCATAGAAGTCCTCGATGATCACGGCGGTCGATTCGGCGCCGGCCAGTTCCTGCTCGATCACCAGGTTGTTGCCAACGCGCTTGACGCTGATATCGCCGGCAGCAACGCCGCCGTGCATCTCAGTCAGCACATAGCGGGCACCCTTGACTGCGCTGATGCGCTTGGTCTTGCCACCGCCCATACCCGCAAGCTGCTGAGCCTGCACCACAGAACCATCACTAACCACCGATACCATCGCAGTCATTACTTTTCACTCGTTGTTTTTGAGTCACTGGAGACTCCAGGCTCCGGCACGATTCGCCGTCTTGCGATGGAGTCTTTCTATATGGAGCAGAGCCATCTGGTGAAGAGCCCCCAGTTCCAAGGCAGGAAACCAGGGAGCTCCTACAGACGGCAGAGCGTCGGGTCTATTGGGTACACTCTCAGGCAGTCACTCGCACATACGCTGCTCGCGACATCAACGCCAGGATGTTTCACCCGTGATAACAGTAGGGCTGGTATTCGCGAACTGACATAGGGTTAGTCTTAAAGATCGACTACACAGCACGATCCGACACGGTTCATACGTAAGATCACCACGCCCATAGTTTCAGTGGGCGAAATTGAAGGTGGTACCGAGTTTTTTTGCCCGATGAATCCGCTCATCACTTGAGCGATGCCACTCATGATCTACACCATTCACGACATGCCCCGGAAAAGCTCACCCTCGACAGCGGGCACTCCTGCGCCGCGCAAGGCATAAGCCACCGCATCCGAAGCAGAAGCCGAACAAAATCGACAAATTTGGGACGAATCCTATTCGCCATTGCGGCGCCCGACCCCAGACTTTCGCTCCTCGTCGGGAGCAATGGGAACTTTGCACTCCCGGATAAAAACCCACCTGCTGCTGCGGGTGGCTCCATCTGGAACTGCCATGACCAACCCAACTGCACCGGCTGATGAAGCCGTCGTGATGACGAAAGACCAGATCAGCATCGAGGACACGCTGCTGCAAAGCGTGTCCTGGATGTGTGATCACTACGACATGATCCGTAGCCCGGCGGCATTGGTTGCCGGGCTGCCGTGGAATGGTGCGCTATCACCCTCACTTGCCTTGAAGGCGCTGAGCAATGTTGGCCTGACCGGCGGCGTAGTGAAGCGTGTCCTGGCCCAGCTGCCTGCGCAGGTGATGCCTATCATCCTGCTACGCAAGAGCCAGGGTGGCTGCATCCTGCTTGAACGCAGGGAAGTGCGCGACGAGGAGAACAAACGCCACCTGCGCTTCTCGGTGATTCTGCCGGAGGTTTCCGCCGAGCCGGTGGATCTGTCGTACGAAGAGCTTGAAGCGATGTATTCCGGGCACGCCATTCTGGTGAAGCCGCGCGCCCATGTGGACAATCGTGCTGGTGAGGCGCTGCCAGAGACCAAGGGTCACTGGCTGTTCAGCACCTTGTGGCGCTACCGTCGCTACTACCGCAGCGCGGCGATCGCGGCTGTACTGGCCAACGTGCTCGCTTTGGCCAGCATCTTTTTCACCATGAACGTCTATGACCGTGTGGTGCCCAACCAAGCCTTCGTCACGCTTTGGTCGTTGGGCATTGGCGTGGTCATCGCAATGGTCTTTGAAGCGGTCATCCGCTTCGTGCGTGCGCATCTGCTGGACGTTGCCGCCAAAAAGGCCGATCTGGTCCTTGGCGCCATGCTGTTCCGCCAGGCCTTGTCAGTGAAGATGGAGCACAAGCCTGCCTCATCCGGCAGCTTTGCCAATCAGCTGCGTGAATTCGAGTCCGTGCGCGACTTCGCTACATCGGCCACACTGGCGGCGATCTCCGACCTGCCGTTCGTGTTGATGTTTGTTGGCGTGATCTTCGCCATTGGCGGCCCACTTGGCTGGATTCCGTTATTGATCCTGCCGCTGATCATCATCATCTCGGTCAGCATCCAGTGGCCGCTGGCCCGGGTGATGAAGGAAAACCTGCGTGAGTCCTCGCTCAAGCAGGGAGTGCTGATCGAATCCATCGAAGGCATGGAGACGCTGAAGTCCACCGGCGGCACCGCCAACATGCAGCGCCGCTGGCAGCATTTCAGCGCCCTGCAGTCGGCCACATCGATGAAGTCACGGCGGCTGTCCAGCATTGCCACCGGTACGGTTACCCTGCTGCAGCAGCTGCAGACAGTTGTACTGGTCATCACCGGTGTCTATCTGATCACCGCCGGCACGCTCAGCATGGGCGCGCTGATCGGCACCGTTATGCTGGCTGGCCGTGCAACTGCACCACTTGGCCAGGTGATCGGCCTGGCCGTGCGTTTCCAGCAGGCCAAGGCTGCGCTGGAGTCATTGAACAAGCTGATGGCCATGCCGCAGGACCGCGACCCTGGCCAGGATTACCTGCCGGCGCCTGATCTGAGCGGCCAAATTACGCTGAAGAAGATAGGCTTCTCCTATCCAGCGCCACCGATGCAGCCCAACCCGCCGGTGTTGACCGATATCAACCTGTCCATCGCACCGGGCGAGCGCGTCGCCATTCTCGGCCGCATCGGCAGCGGCAAATCGACCCTCCTGCGGGTGATGTCACGCCTGTACTCGCCGACCGAGGGGCAAATATTCACAGACGGCCTGGATGTCAACCAGATTGATCCTGCCGATTGGCGCAAGTCGGTAGGCTTCGTCAATCAGGAAGCGCGTTTGTTTCATGGCACCCTGCGCGAGAACGTGATGCTGGGCTGCCCGGATGCCAGTGTTGATGAGTTCGTACGTGTGCTGCGGCTGACTGGCTTGGACCAGTTTGCCGCCTCACACCCACGCGGCGTCAACCTGCCTATCGGCGAGAACGGCGATGGCGTGTCCGGCGGCCAACGGCAGCTGATTTCACTGGCCAGGACCCTGCTCGCTCGCCCACGACTGTTGCTGATGGATGAACCCACCAGCGCCATGGACGCACAGACTGAAGCCCTGTTCCTTGAACACCTGCACCGTGCAACACAAGGCCAGACACTTGTGGTGGTCACCCATCGCCCTTCCCTGCTCAATCTAGTGGAGCGGGTGATCGTGATGGACAACGGCCGCGTCGTCGCCGATGGCCCCAAGGCCAATGTACTCACCGCATTGGGCGCAAATGCCAATGGCGAACCACGCACACCGGCTGCGCCAGCTGTCAGTCCGCCGGGAACGGCGGCTGCGGCCACAGCCAG
This sequence comes from Stenotrophomonas sp. STEN023, assembly GCF_056760135.1. Classification (NCBI taxonomy): domain Bacteria; kingdom Pseudomonadati; phylum Pseudomonadota; class Gammaproteobacteria; order Lysobacterales; family Lysobacteraceae; genus Stenotrophomonas; species Stenotrophomonas sp. STEN023. The sequence goes on from NZ_JBRREF010000027.1 coordinate 54,083, forward strand.
CCCAACTGTCGTTGCAACCCCCGTTGCGCGCACAGCTGCGAACGGCACTGCACCTGCACCTGCACCTGCACCTGCACCAGCACCCACCATCCAATCCGCGCCAGCCCGTGTGCGCCAAACCAAGCCGCAACAACAGGAGGCTCAGTGATGTTCCCTTGGAAGAAAACCAAGAAAGACACAGCATCGATCAGCGCCGCCGATGCGGCCTTCATGGATGATGTCTCCGAATCGTTGCTTGCCCAGACCACACCGGGCTCGCGTATCGTCACCTACATGGTGTTGCTGGTCGTGGTGGTCGGCATCACCTGGGCCCACTTTGCCCGCGTTGAGGAGATCACCAAGGGCGAGGCCAAGATCGTCTCGAAGAGCCGCGAGCAGGTCATCCAGAGCCTGGAAGGCGGCATCCTGGCTGAAATGTCGGCGCACGAAGGTGATGTCGTCGAAAGCGGCCAGGTGCTGCTGAAGATTGACCCCACCCGCGCCAACGCCAGCTACCGCGAGGCGCTGAGCAAGGTGATCTCGCTCAAGGCCACCATCGCCCGCCTGCGCGCTGAAGCCTATGGCGAGCCACTGGTATTCGATGAGCAGGTGCGTCAATTCGAAGACGAAGTTGCCAGCGAGACCCGCGCGTTCAACGCCCGTCGCCGCGCCCTGGAAGAAGGCGTCGCCTCGCTTGAGCAGAGCTATGCATTGTCCATGCGCGAGATCAACCTTGCACAGCCACTGGCGGCCAAGGGCCTGCTTTCAGATGTGGAACTGTTGCGCATGCGCAGGCAGGCCAACGACATCCGTTCGCAGATTGTGGAACGCCGAAACCGTTATCGTTCGGATGCAAACTCCGAGTTGGTCAAGCTGGAAATGGAACTTTCGCAAACCAGCGAGAACCTGGTCGGTCGCGCCGACGTGGTTGAGCGCACCACCATCACCGCACCGGTACGCGGCACGGTGAAGAACGTACGGGTCAACACGGTGGGCGGCGTGATCCAGCCCGGCGAGCACATTCTTGAGATCGTTCCACTGGAAGACCAGCTGTTGGTGGAAGGCAAGATCCGTCCTTCCGATGTCGCATTCCTACGCCCTGGCTTGCCGGCGAAAGTGAAGATAACCGCATATGACTATGGCATCTACGGCGGCTTGGATGGCAAAGTCGAGTTGATCAGTCCAGACACATTGAAGGACGAAGAGAAAGGCGGCGCTGGTCGTCCCGACAGCACCTATTACCGTGTGACCGTGCTTACCGACAAGAGCGCATTGGAAGCCGGCGGCAAAGAGCTGCCGATCATCCCGGGCATGATCGCCTCGGTGGAAATCCGCACCGGCGAAAAAACCGTGCTGGAGTATCTGCTCAAGCCGGTATTGAAGGCACGCGAAGCCTTCCGCGAACGGTAATTGCCGGAACGTTGATTGTTGAATGCCGGCGCCATCTTGCGTGGCCCGGGCAAGCGCAGCGCGGCTGGGGCTCCCCAGGTACTTTCCGCCAAGAACGGTACCTCCCAGCCGCGCTGTGCTTGCC
>NZ_JBRREF010000028.1:0-53889 GCF_056760135.1 Stenotrophomonas sp. STEN023
GCCGGGGGCGGTGTGTGGCCTGGCGGGGGGGTCGGGGTGGGCCGGGGCGCGGGCGTGGGCCGCCCCGCCCGCGCGCGCTCCCTTCGGCGCCCGCCCCCCCCCCCCCCCCCCCCCCCCCCCCCACCACAGGAAACCCGCGCGCTTTCAGCGCTTCTCGCGGTCCAGCCAGCAGGCAAGACCTTGCGCGTTGAGCTCGATGTCCATCGCCAACACGCGCAGCACCTCCGACGCATCCAACGGGCTGCCCTGCAATCGCAAACGCGCCACATACAACGCGCCCAGCGCATCCACCAGCAAACGATGCCGCTGCGGCTCGCCATTGCAGCGTTGTGCGATCGCCACCATCGCGTCGATCTGCTCGTGCAGTTCCCTGGCCAAGCGCGCCGTGCCTTCAACGCGGCCGTAATGGGTCAGATACATGCCTTCAGGTGATTCAAGCATCAATCGCTTGATCGAGGCGTGCATCGCCTCCGGCTCAAACTGCACCGGCGACGAGGTGGGGATGATGAAGGCACCACCGGCATGATCGAGCTCGCGGTACGACAAACCAAACGTGTCGCCGGTAAACCAACTGCGGCTGGCCGCATCCCACACGCAGAAGTGATGGCGTGCATGCCCAGGTGTATCCACGCAGACCAGCTCGCGGCCCGCCAATGAAACCCGGTGTCCGTTTTCCGCCACCACCACACGCTCGGCCGGTACCGGCACGATCTGGCCATAACTCCGCGCGATCTCGGCTTCGCCGTACACCGCGGTAGCACCAGCAATCAGCCGGGTCGGATCGATCATGTGCTGCGCGCCACGCGGGTGCACGACCAGCTTGGCATTGGGCAGCTGCTGCATCAGCGCACCAGCACCGCCGGCATGGTCCAGGTGTACATGGGTGACGATCAGCCAGTCGATGTCCGCTGGCTGCAAACCGGCTTGGGCAATACAGGCCAGTAGATTCGGCAGGGAATGCGTAGTGCCGCAGTCGACGAACGCGCCGCGCCCGTCCTGCACGATCAGGTAGGCCGCATCGAAGTGATCGCGCTGGAACGCGGTATCGATGGTGTGGATGCCATGGGCAGCAGACATGCGGGAACTCCGGCAGAAACTGGCTTCGATCCTGCCAGCCGCCCCGCCGCCACTCAACCCGGACTTTTGTCGCAGCCGCGTCGGCTCAGGGATGCAGCACGCGTGGACGCAACAGCAGCGCAAGCACCATCACCGCCAGGAAGCCGCCGTAGGCATACAGCACGGCCAGTATCTGCTTCCACAGGCCTTCGGCCACTTCGGTGGCACCCACGTGGTAACCCCACAACATGAAGCCGATGCTGGCCACCAGGGCCAGCAGCAGCATCGATGCATCAAACATGGTGCGTATGCGATTGCGCGGCTGGCGCGGGAACCACCAGTACAGCGCCGCCATCACGCAGAACCAGGGGAGAAACAACAACAACGACAACCAGGCCATCGACGTGCTCCTCCACTTGGGCTTATTCCTTTGCCGCAGCCTCGCGCAGTTCGCGCAATGCCGCCAGCACCGGCTCCACTTCCACTTCGACCTTGAACAGCTCGCTCTGCAGTGCATCGCCCTGCTCGGCCTGCTTGAGCACGGCGATCAGCTGACCGGCATCACGCGGTGAATCGAAGCCCTCGCTCTGGATCAGCAGTTCGCCTTCGCCGTCGAGCAGCTTGAAGTAGAAGCGGCCATCCTTTTCGCGGTACTGCTTGAACAGCGGCAGCGCCGCCTTGGCAGCGACCGCCGCCTTGGGCTTGTCGCCGGCAGCAGACAGGTCACGCAGGCCAACGGCGTGGCGCAGTTCCTTCAACAGCGGGATGGCGAACTGCTCGCGCAGCTGCTGGCCGCGCTTGCGCAGGATCGCCTCGATCTTCTCGGGCTCGGCCATCAAGGCGTTGTAGCGCTCGCGCAGCGGCGACAGCTCGGCATCGATGCGCTCGAACAGCTGCTGCTTGGCATCGCCCCAGCTGATGCCTTCGGCAAAGGCCTTGGCGAACGCTGCGGTCTGCTCCGGGCTGGCGAAGGCCTGATACATCTGGAACAGCGCCGAGCCCTCGGTGTCCTTGGGCTCGCCGGGCAGGCGCGAGTCGGTGAGGATGGAGAACACCAGTTTCTTCAGCTCCTCGCGCGGCACGAACAGCGGGATGGTGTTGCTATAGCTCTTGCTCATCTTGCGGCCGTCCAGGCCGGCCAGGGTGGCCACCTGTTCGTCGATGATCACTTCCGGCAGGGCGAAGTACTCCTTGCCGTAGACGTGGTTGAAGCGCTGGGCGAAATCACGCGCCATCTCGATGTGCTGGATCTGGTCACGCCCCACCGGCACCTTGTTGGCGTTGAAGATCAGGATGTCGGCGGCCATCAGTACCGGGTACATGAACAGGCCGGCGCTGACGCCTGCGTCGTCGTCGAGCTGCTCCTCGCGGTTCTTGTCCACCGCGGCCTTGTAGGCATGGGCGCGGTTTAGGATGCCCTTGCTGGCGACCACGGTGAGGAACCACATCAGCTCGGTGGTTTCCGGGATGTCGCTCTGCCGGTAGAACCACACCTTGTCCGGGTCCAGGCCGCAGGCCAGCCAACTGGCCGCGATCTCCAGGGTCGAACGCTGGGTGCGCTCGGGCTCCTGCGCCTTGATCAGGCTGTGCAGGTCGGCCAGGAAGAAGAAGCTCTCGATATCCGAGGCCTGGCTGGCGGCGATGGCCGGGCGGATCGCGCCGACGTAATTGCCGAGGTGGGGAGTGCCGGAGGGGGTGATGCCGGTGAGGACGCGGGTAGTCATGTAAACCAAGCTGACGAGCGGATGAACCGGGCCAGTGTAACCGCCCCAGCCTGTCCCCGCCCTCAACCCCGTTGCCCACGCCCGGACGTTTCAGGTCACGTACCCCGCCAAGGAGCCTGCCATGTACCGTTTTCTAGCCAGTGTGTTGTCGGTTGTCGCGCTATGCGGGTTCAGCCCGGTACGGCCGGCAGATGAGGGCCCGGTGCAGCTGTCGGTGATCGACCGCGACGACGGGCAGGAGCTGGACCTGTATCCGCACCGGGGCCAGCAATGGGTAGCCGGCAGCCCCGGTCACCGTTACAGCGTGCGCATGCAGAACCGCAGCAGCCAACGCGTGCTGGTGGTGCTGTCGGTGGACGGGGTCAATGCCATCACCGGCCAGACCGCCTCGCCCAGCCAGTCCGGCTATGTGCTGGAGCCGTGGCAGAGCAGCGAGATCACCGGCTGGCGCAAATCCAATGCCGAGGTGGCGCAGTTCGTGTTCACCAGCTCCAGCGACAGTTACGCCAGCCGCACCGGTCGCCCGGCCAATGTGGGAGTGATCGGCATCGCGGTGTTCAACGAGGCGCGCCGGCCGCTGTATGACGTGCGCCCGCTGCCGATGCCACGGCCTGCGCCGCGACCGATGCCGCAGTACGAGGACCGTGCCGAAGCAAGTGCAAGTGCCAATGCAAGTGGGCGCGCCGCCGAAGCCGCTGCACCCAGCGCGATGGCCAAGAGCGAATCGCGGCAGCGCTTGGGCACCGGTCACGGTGAGCGAGAGTGGTCAAGCTCGTCGCTGACCAGCTTCGAGCGCGCCAGCCGCAACCCGGTGCAGGTCAGCGAGGTACGTTACGACTCGCGGCAGCGGCTGGTGGCGTTGGGCGTACTGCCGCGCGGTTACCACCGGGTAGACAACTCGCCGCAGGCGTTCCCGAGTGGTTTCGTGCCGGATCCGCCGGCGCGCTGATCGCCGCGCCTGCCCGACACCGATCTTGTGGGAGCGGCGTAAGCCGCGAAGCTGACATTGCCCCAACGCTTGCAAGTTGTGCCATCTGATGCCCCCCTGCTTCGCGGCTTACGCCGCTCCTACAAAAAGGCAAAAAAAAAGAAACCGATGCCAGAGGTCTGGCATCGGTTTCTGATTGAGGCAAATGGCTTCTCTCAATCACCCCACATCAGTGGTAATCGGGATAGTCCTTGTGCAGCGCCTTCTGGAAGTCGCGCACTTCGGTTTCTGCGCGGTCCTTGGCCCAGCCGTAGCGTTCCTGCAGGCGACCGGCAAGGTATTCGGCGTTGCCTTCGGCCACCTTCAGATCGTCATCGGTGATATCGCCCCACTTGGCCTGTACCTTGCCCTTGAGCTGGGTCCACTTGCCGGAAATGATGTCTTTGTTCATTACGTTTCTCCTGCGGATACGCGGTTGATTCGCGTGGGACCAGCTTGGCTGCCGTGGCGTTGGCATCAGGTCCATGATTCGTTGTGTGCTGCTGACCTTGGTGAACATTGCTTCAGCTAACGACACCGCGCATGAAAAAGGCCGGCATTGCCGGCCTCTTCATTTCTCTGCAGGGCGTTGCCAGCTATCACTTACCCTTGGCAGCGTCCTCGACCTTCTCACCGGCCTTCTGCACATCCTTGCCGGCACCGGCAACGGTATTGCAACCAGCCAGCACCGCGACCGAGAACAGCGACAACATCATCAGGGCAACCAAACGCTTCATGTGTTTCTCCTGTGGTGGTTCCATCGGTGCGGCCCACAACGGGCCGCGTGTTCATCAGCACTTTCCGTCTTTGCAATCCTGCGCCTTGTCTTCGACCTTCTCACCGGCCTTCTGCATGTCCTTGCCGGCGCCCGCCACGGTATTGCAGCCGCTGAGCATGCCAACCGAGAACGCGCCCACCAGGGCCAACATCAACAGTCGCTTCATCATTCGTTGTCTCCTCCCTTTCAAGGCAGATGCCGTGGCCGGTGACCGGCGGCAGGCAGTCCGCGTGTGAAGACGAATCTGGCGGCTCGGCTGTGTGCTCCGCGTGAAGTCGCGCAGCACACGTTCAGCGATGTCGGAACGCCGTTAAGCGCATATCTCCACGGATCTGCGCGGCGGGTTCCAACAATCACATGGCCCGGTCCAGCTCGCGGTCAGTGCGCTGGCTCAGCATGCAGCTCCTGCGCCAAAGCCTTGATCAACGCGATGTGCGGCGATGCGTCTGCCTTGCGGTAATTGAGGATGACAGGCGATGTCGATTGCTCACCTGCGAGCAGCCGATAGTGGATATCGCTGCGCAACTGCCGAGATGATTCCGGCACCACGCAGACACCCATCTCCGCGGCTACCAGACCCAGCGCGCCCTGCAGCTCCTTGGCCTCAAGCACTTCGCCGACGTCGACGCTGTTGGAATGCAGCATATCCAACACCTGGTCAGCGAAACCGGGGCGCGTGTCCTTCGGGTAAATGACCAGGCGTTCGATCGCCTTCCCTGCCAAAGCAAGCGGCGCATCGGAGGCCGCCAACGCCGAGCTCTGCGGAACCGCCAGCGCCAAACGCTCCTCGCGGATGACATCACAGGCAACCACCGGATCATGGTGCCGCAGCCGCCCGAAGCCGATGTCGATGCGCTGCTCCTTGAGTGCCTGTACCTGCTGCATCGATGCGATCTCCACCAACTGGATGTTCAGCTCAGGGCATCTGCCACGGAGCCTGCGCACCAGCAGCGGCAGGTCACTGTAAAGCGTGGAAGCAACGTAGCCGATGGACAGCACCACCCGCTCGTTACGCCCGAGCTGACGGGTGGAAGCAAGCATCTGCTCGATCCTGCCCAGCACCTGCAACGCCTGTTCATGGAACAGGCGCCCGGCATCCGTCAGCTGCACCGGGCGGGTCCCGCGATGCACGAGTTGGACGCCGATCTCCTCTTCCAGCATCTGCACCTGCCGACTCAACGGTGGCTGCGCGATATGCAGCGATTCGGCAGCGCGGGTAAAGCTGCGATACCGCGCCAATGCGCAGAAATAACGTAGTTGCCGCATTTCCATTGTGTATCGTCGCCCGGAATACGTTATGCACTTTTAGATATGTTGCAGTGCAATATTTTGATTTAATCAATAACTTGCAACCAATTATACCGAAACGGTATGCGACAACACGAAAACGGTGTTGGACGAAGTCTGCCCCGCCGCAGATAACAGCTGCCATGAACTGCGCATCCAAGCTCGCCTCCAACGCCGCATACGTCGAACGCATCGAGACGTTGCTGATTGACCTGCCCACCATCCGCCCGCACAAACTATCGGTGGCCACGATGGATGGCCAGACCCTGATGTTGGTGCGTGTGTACTGCAGTGACGGTGTGATCGGGATTGGCGAAGGCACCACTATTGGCGGCCTGGCCTACGGTGGCGAAAGCCCCGAGAGCATGAAGCTGGCAATAGATAGCTACTTCGCGCCACTGATGATCGGCCAGGACGCCACCGGCGTGCAGTCGCTGATGGCCCGCATCGACAAGATGGTCAAGGAAAACCGTTTCGCCAAATGCGCCATCGAAACCGCACTGCTCGATGCGCATGGCAAACGTCTTGGCTTGCCGGTTTCCGAGCTGCTCGGTGGCCGTCGCCGCGACAGCCTGCCGGTGGCGTGGACACTGGCATCGGGCAATACCGCCACCGATATCGCTGAAGCCGAAGCGATGTTGGAACGCCGCCGCCACAAGGTATTCAAGTTGAAGATCGGCGCACGCGATGTCCGCGACGATGTCGCCCACGTTGCGCAGATCAAGCGCGCACTTGGTGATCAAGCCGCAGTACGCGTCGACGTCAACATGGCCTGGAGCGAAACCGACGCCGCCTGGGGCATGGCTGCGCTGGCCGATGCCGGCTGCGAGCTGGTGGAGCAGCCGGTGGCAACAGCGGCAGCGCTGGCGCGGCTGGTGCGGCGCTTCCCGGTAGCGTTGATGGCGGACGAATCGCTTACCGGCCCAGGCTCGGCATTCGAACTTGCGCGCGTGCAGGGCGCAGATGTGTTCGCAGTGAAGACCGAACAGAGCGGCGGCCTGTATGCGGCCCAGCGCGTGGCGGCGATCGCCGATGCAGCTGGTATCGGCCTGTATGGCGGCACCATGCTGGAAGGTGCGGTTGGCACCATCGCCAGTGCACAGGTGTTTGCCACCTTTGCCAACCTGCAATGGGGAACCGAACTGTTCGGCCCCTTGCTGCTGACCGAGGAGATCCTGCAGACACCGCTTGTCTACCGCGATTTCGAGCTGGAAATTCCAACCGGCCCCGGCCTGGGCATCGCGCTGGACGAAGCGCGCATCGCACGCTTTTCCCGCAGCGGCCTGCACCGCACGATCAGCCTTGCACGCTGACCCCATTGAAGGAACACCACGATGCTTTTCCACGTACGCATGGACGTCAATCTGCCATTGGATATGCCAACCGATGCCGCCAACGACCTCAAGGCGCGCGAGAAAGCATATTTCCAACAACTGCAAGCCGAAGGCAAGTGGCGCCACATCTGGCGCGTGGTTGGCGAATACGCCAACTACAGCATCTTCGACGTGGCCGACAACACCGAACTGCACACCCTGCTGTCGAGTTTGCCGCTGTTCCCCTACATGCGAATCGCGGTGACGCCGCTGTGCCGGCATCCGTCTTCGCTGCATCAGGACGATCGCTAGTTGCAATACCCCAACCGCTGCGCTTGCCTGCAGAAACCTTCGCCAGGAAGCCAACGCTACCCAATGGAGAGAGTCGTATGAGCGTGAATATCTTTGCCCGCCCTGACATCCAGGAATTTCTTCGCACCGTCAGCGGACTCGGCAACGAGCAAGGCAATGCGCGGGTCAAGCAGATCGTGCACCGGCTGACCTCGGACCTGTTCAAGGCCATCGATGACCTCGACATCACCCCGGACGAGTACTGGGCCGGCATTGCCTGGTTCAATGCGATCGGTGCCGCCGGCCAGGCCGGGCTGATCTCGCCTGGGTTGGGCCTGGATCATTTCCTGGACGAACGCCTGGACGCACAGGACGCCCAGCTCGGCATCGAGAACCCTACTCCGCGCACCATCGAAGGCCCGCTGTATGTAGCTGGCGCGCCAGTGGCACAAGGCAGCGCCCGGCTCGATGACGGTCGCGATACCGATGGCCAACCGCTGTTGATGCACGGCACGGTGTACGGTGCCGATGGTAGCCCCCAGCCTGGTGCAACCGTCGAGGTCTGGCATTGCGATACCCGCGGTTTCTACTCGCACTTCGACCCGACCGGCGTGCAGGACAGCTTCAACATGCGCCGCACCATCATTGCCGACGCCAATGGCCAATACCGTTTCCGCAGCATCCTGCCCAATGGCTACGGCGTACCGCCGGGCAGCCCTACCGAGCAGCTGTTGTTCGCGCTGGGACGCCACGGTCAGCGGCCGGCACATATCCACTTCTTCATCAGCGCCGACGCACATCGCAAGCTGACCACGCAGATCAACATCGAAGGCGACCCGCTGGTCAATGATGACTTCGCCTACGCCACCCGCGACGGACTGGTGCCGCACATCACCGAGCGCAGCGACGCAGCCAGCATCGCTGCGGCCGGGATGGAAGCGCCTTTCGCCGAGATTGTCTTCGATTTTCACCTGACTGCGCTGGTTGACGGCGCCGACAACCAGGTCTGCGAGCGTCTGCGCGCCGCGGCGTGATCGATCCGGATCAGGGAGAAGGCGGCAGCCGCCCTCTCCCTGCGCTGTCTGCAACACCAAAAGATGTGAACCACAAAGGACGTCCGCGTGATCGACAAAACCGTAGCCCATTGCATGGACGCAGTGGCGGATATCTTCGATGGCGCCACCGTGATGATCGGTGGCTTCGGTCGTGCCGGCATGCCCGATGAACTGATCGACGCGCTGATCGCACAAGGGGCGAAGTCGCTGACCATCGTCAACAACAATGCCGGCAACGGCGATGCTGGTTTGGCAGCGTTGATCGCACACAAGCGCGTGCGCAGAATGATCTGTTCGTTCCCGCGGCAAAGCGATTCCCAGCACTTTGATGCCGCCTACCACGCCGGCGAGATCGAACTTGAGCTGGTGCCTCAGGGCAACCTGGCTGCACGCATCCAGGCCGCCGGAGCCGGCCTGGGGGCTATCTTCACCCCAACCGGCTACGGCACCGAGCTTGCCGAGGGCAAGGAGACACGCAGCATCGACGGCCGCGACTACGTACTTGAACTGCCCATCCGCGCTGACTTCGCGTTGATCAAGGCCCACCAGGGCGACCGCTGGGGCAACCTGGTGTATCGCAAGACCGCACGCAATTTTGGCCCGATCATGGCGATGGCAGCGACCACCACCATCGCCCAGGTCAGCGCGGTCGTCGAACTGGGCGCACTGGATCCGGAGCATGTGGTGACGCCGGGCATCTTCGTGCAACGGCTGGTTGCTGCAGGAGTCACGCCATGAGCCTGCTCAGCCGCGATCAACTCGCCCGCCGCGTGGCTCGCGATATTCCCGAAGGCGCCTATGTGAACCTCGGTATCGGCCTGCCTACCCAGGTTGCCAACTACCTGCCTGCGGACAAGGAGATCTTCCTGCAGAGCGAGAACGGGCTGCTTGGCATGGGGCCTGCACCGGTAACCGGCGAAGAAGATTCCGACCTGATCAACGCCGGCAAGCAGCCGGTTACTCTGCTTCCCGGCGGCTGCTATTTCCACCATGCCGATTCGTTCGCGATGATGCGTGGCGGCCATCTCGATATCTGCGTACTTGGTGCGTTCCAGGTATCGACAACAGGTGATCTTGCCAACTGGAGCACCGGCGAAGCCGGCGCGATCCCCGCCGTTGGCGGCGCGATGGACCTGGCGATCGGGGCGAAACACGTGTTCGTGATGATGGACCTGCTGACCCGCCAAGGCGGTAGCAAGCTGGTGTCGCGTTGCAGCTATCCACTCACCGGCATTGGCTGCGTGTCCCGTATCTACAGCGACCATGGCGTGTTCGCCGTGGGCCGCGAAGGAACCCGCGTGATCGAGCTGGCCGATGGCTTTGGCATCGAAGACATCCAGCGCCTCACCGGCGTGGTGATCCTCCCCCCCACCACCGAGATCACGGCATGAACCAGGCCTTCATCTGCGATGCCCTGCGGACACCGATCGGCCGCTACGGCGGCGCATTGTCCAGCGTGCGTGCCGACGATCTCGGCGCGCTGCCTATCAAGGCCCTGCTTGCGCGTAATCCAGGGCTGGAGGCTTCGCGCATCGATGAAGTCGCGCTGGGTTGCGCCAACCAGGCCGGCGAAGACAACCGCAACGTCGCGCGCATGAGCGCACTGCTGGCCGGCCTGCCGGTGCAGGTTCCGGGCGTGACCCACAACCGCCTGTGCGCCTCGGGGCTGGAAGCGGTAGGCAGCATTGCCCGCGCCATCCGCTGTGGCGAGATGTCACTGGCCATTGCCGGGGGCGTTGAATCAATGAGCCGTGCACCATTGGTCATGGGCAAACCGGATGCCGCCTTCAGCCGCTCGCAGACGTTGGAAGACACCACCATGGGCTGGCGCTTCATCAACCCGCAGCTGCAGCAGATGTATGGCGCCGAGACCATGCCGCGCACCGGCGAAAACGTCGCCGCGCAGTTCGCGATAAGCCGGGCCGACCAGGACGCGTTTGCGCTGCGCAGCCAGCAGCGCACACAAGCCGCTATCGCGCGTGGATTTTTCGCTGATGAGATCGCGCCCGTACACCTGTCTGGCGGTGGCCGCAAAGCCGATGGTGTTGTCAGCGAGGACGAACACCCACGCGCTGACAGCAGCGCTGCGGCACTGGCGAAGTTACGCCCGCTATTTGATGCGGGCACGGTCACCGCCGGCAACGCCTCCGGCATCAATGATGGTGCAGCAGCGCTGCTGATCGCCGACGAAGCCGCGATCCGTGCGCACGGCCTGGTTCCGCGGGCGCGCATTCTTGGCATGGCGGCGGCCGGGGTCGAGCCACGCCTGATGGGCATCGGCCCAATCGAGGCCTGTACGCGCCTGCTGGATAGACTGGGGCTGAAGATCAGCGATTTCGACGCCATCGAGTTCAACGAAGCCTTTGCCAGCCAGACCCTGGCAGTGATGCGCGCGCTTGGCGTCGATGACGACGCCGAACACGTCAACGCAAATGGCGGTGCTATCGCGCTCGGCCATCCCCTGGGCATGAGCGGTGCACGCCTGGCGCAGACCATCACCCACCAATTGCAGGTCAGCGGCGGCCGACGTGGCCTGGTAAGCCTGTGCGTGGGTGTTGGCATGGGCCTGGCCTTGGCCGTGGAGCGTGTCTGAATGGCCAGCTTTGATCGCGGCACGCACGTTCTGGAATATCGCGTTGACGGCAACAGCGGCCCATGGCTGATGTTCTGCAATTCACTTGGCACGGACCTGCACATGTGGGACGAGCAGGTTGCGGCGCTGGCCGGCCATTACCGGATACTGCGCTACGACCGTCGTGGTCATGGCCTGTCCAGCGCACCGCCTGGACCTTACTCGCTGGACCAACTGGGCGATGACGCCATCGCCCTGCTGGACTTCCTGCGGATCGAGCGGCTCGCCTTCTGCGGTTTGTCGCTCGGCGGCATGGTCGCGCAATGGATGGCACTGCATGCGCCGCAACGCCTGACACACGTCATTGCCTGCGCCACTGCCGCGCGCATTGGCAGCGTGGGCAGTTGGCAGGACCGTGCAACCAGCATTGCCATCGATGGACTGGAACCACTGCGCCAAGCGACCGCTGAGCGTTGGTTTGGAGAGGCGTTCCAGCAAACGTCAATGGCCCGCGTCAACGAGATACTGCACAGCTTCGTGCGCACCTCCATCGCCGGCTACACCGGTTGTTGTGCTGCGTTGGCCAACGCCGACCTGCGACCGCTTGTTGCCGGCATCAAGGTGCCGCTGCTTGCCATCGCCGGTGCCGACGACAAGGTATGCCAGGTTGCCGACCTGCAGGCGATTGCCGATAGCGTGGTCAATGGCAGGCTGCAGGTGCTCCCCGGCCGCCATCTTGTCAATGTCGAATCATCCGAGCGCTTCAAGCTTGCGCTTCTGGACTTCCTGCGGACTTGAGCATTGCCGCCGACAGCATCCGGTCAGCGCCTGCAGTTGGAAGAGAAGCTGTCGGTGCGCCGCAGGGTCCGACTTGGCGACTCATCGAACAGCTTGCGGTAATCCGCCGAGAAGCGCCCGAGGTGGGTAAAGCCCCAACCAAGCGCAATCTCGGAGATGCTGCTGATGGAGCCTTGCTCCAGTATTTCCCGGCGCACAGCAACAAGCCGGTGCTTCTTGAGATAGGCCATGGGCGACAGCCCAAAATGCTTGCCGAACGCGTCGAACAAGCGCGACCGCGATACGCCCGCGGCGGCCTCGACATTCTCCAGCCGCACCGCTTCACGCGCATTTGCATGCAGGTAGCGACGCGCGCGTAACAGATAGTGCGGCAACTTCGCACCAATCACATCCTGCAGCTCCGCTGAATAGTTGTTTGGTTGGGCAAGGATGAGGCCGGAGATCAGCGAATATTCCAGCCCGCGGGTGAACGCGGCCTGCGCATACAGAACACTCCCGGAGGAGAACTCAGCAATGAAATGCCGGGCCATGCGCCACCACGATGCGGAAGCGCCATTCATCGCGTCCATCACCGATTCGAAGCGTAACGGCGAATCAACCTGCCGTTGCAGCAGCTGTTCCAATGACTCACGCATGGCCGCACGGGTGATGACCACCTGCAGCTTGCGGCAATCATCTGATATCTCCAAGACCTGCCGTTCGTTTGGGGAAACAATGACCGCCTGGGAACTATTGGAACTCAACCGTATTCCGTTCTTGCTCAGCTCCTGCTCGCCCACCAGCGGCAAACTCAGGCTGTAACTGCTGAAGTTCTCCACATCTTCAATCCCGATGCTTACCTCGGCACCGTACTCGATCACCCCCAGCGTGGTGGCCCGCGACTTGAACACATTGGCCACATGATTGAAACGAAAGCGCTCCGGCATTGTGGTCTGCAGCCGATGCGGCCCGCAGATAGCCGACATCCAACTGCAAGCACCCTCGAGGTCGGAGCGCTCGATACGAACACCACGTGTACTGCTGTTCATCACTTTGCACCCGCGAGTATGTGAGCGACTCGCGCCAAAGGCGCGATCCAGCAGCGGGGCGGAAATGTCGCTGCAACGCCAGCAAAATCCACCGCCAAGTGGATGGTAGCGATCCACTAAATGGATAGCCGTAAGTCTTTTCTCAAAAGCGCTCCGTGTCACTTCGCCCTGCCGCTGCAATCGCCATCGCAGGGGAGAACCACTGCTGACAAAGTGGCCGATGTTCGCCGATTAAGCGGATAGCCAGCTGCCGCGCCGCGCGCCTTAATGGCTTGCAATCAGCCAATCGGAAAAGGTGCGTCCATGAGTGCTGTAAATAGCGTTGATAGGTGGAAGGCGTTCGTCGAAAACTGCCTGGACTTCCGGCCCGCGGACGAGGTGTTCCGCATCGCCAGGGACATGTTCACCGAGCCGGAGCTGTTCGATCTGGAGATGGAGCTGATCTTCGAGAAGAACTGGATCTATGCTTGTCACGAGAGCGAACTGGCCAACAAGCACGACTTCGTGACAATGCGCGCTGGACGCCAGCCCCTGATCATCACCCGCGATGGCGAAGGCCAGCTCAACGCACTGATCAACGCCTGCCAGCACCGCGGCACCACATTGACGCGCGTAGGCAAGGGCAACCAGTCAACCTTTACCTGTCCGTTCCATGCCTGGTGTTACAAAAGCGACGGTCGCCTGGTCAAGGTCAAGGCTCCCGGGGAGTACCCCGAGGGCTTCGACAAGGCGACCCGTGGTTTGAAGAGGGCGCGCATCCAGAGCTACAAGGGCTTCGTCTTCGTCAGCTTGAACGTGGGCGGTAGCGACAGCCTGGAAGAATTTCTCGGTGATTCCAAAGTTTTCTTCGACATGATGCTTGCGCAGTCTGCAAGCGGCGAGCTGGAGGTGTTGCCCGGCAAGTCTACCTACACCTACGACGGCAACTGGAAACTGCAGAACGAGAACGGCCTTGACGGCTATCACGTCAGCACCGTGCACTACAACTACGTGGCCACGGTACAACACCGCCAGCAGGTCAATTCTGAGAACGGCACGGCGACCGGCACAACGCTGGACTACAGCAAGCTCGGTGCAGGTGATGCCAACACCGATGATGGTTGGTTCGCCTTCGACAACGGCCACAGCGTTCTGTTCAGTGACATGCCAAACCCCGCCGTACGCCCTGGCTACGCCAGCATCATGCCGCGCCTGCTCAAGCAACACGGGCAAGCCAAGGCCGAGTGGATCATGCATCGCCTGCGCAATCTCAACGTGTACCCGAGCCTGTTCTTCCTCGACCAGATCAGTTCACAGCTGCGCATCATCCGCCCCCTTGCATGGAACAAGACCGAAATCATCAGCCAGTGCATCGGCGTCAAGAACGAGTCCGCGGCGGATCGCGAGAACCGCATCCGCCAGTTCGAGGATTTCTTCAATGTGTCGGGCATGGGTACGCCCGATGACCTGGTGGAGTTCCGAGAAGCGCAACGTGGTTTCCAAGCCCGACTGGAGCGATGGAGCGACATCTCGCGTGGCAGCCATCGCTGGCAAACCGGGGCAACGCCGAACAGCGACGCCATAGGTATCCAACCGGCAATGACCGGCACCGAATTCACCCATGAAGGCCTGTACGTCAACCAGCATCGCAACTGGCAGCGATTCCTGCTCGATGGCCTTGAACGTAAAGCCGCGACCCTGCCGGAGACAGAGCAATGAACGCGCAACTGCAATACCGCATCGAGCAGTTCTTCTACCGAAAATCTGAGCTCTGTGATGCCAAGGATTGGGATGCCTATCTGCAGCTGTTCGATCCGCAGAGCGAATTCCACCTGCCGCAGTGGGATTCCGAGCATGTCTACACACAGGATCCGAAGCGCGAGATGTCCTTGATCTACTACGCCAACCGCTCTGGGCTGGAGGATCGTGTATTCCGCCTGCGCACCGGCAAGGCCGCGTCGGCCACGCCGCTGCCGCGCACCCTGCACTCGATCAACAACGTGCGAATCAGCCAACTCGCCGATGGCGACCTGGAGGTGCGCCTGAACTGGCAGACGCTGTTCTATCGCCTCGCCACCTCCGAGCAGTTCTACGGTTACGCCAACTATCACCTGAAGCCCACTGGCGACAGCTGGTTGATTACCCGCAAGCATGCCCTGCTGCTCAACGACACCATCAACTCGGTGCTCGACTTCTATCACCTTTGAGCCACCGGAGACTATCGATGACGTACAAAGTGGCATTGAGTTTTGCCGATGGCATAACCCATTTCATCCCGGTTGGCGCCAACGAGGTATTGCTGGACGCGGCCTTGCGCAGTGGTATAAAGATTCCAATGGATTGCCGCGAGGGCGTATGTGGCACCTGCAAGGGTCGCTGCGAATCCGGTAACTATCGCCAGGACTATGTGGATGACGAAGCGCTCTCCAGCATCGACCTGCAGCAGCGCAGGATGCTCAGCTGCCAGACCAGGGTCAGCTCCGACGCGGCGTTCTATTTCGATTTTGATTCGGATCTGTGCAACGCGCCGGAGCCGGTGCAGATCCGCAGCACTGTCAGCGCCGTGCGGCAGATCTCGGACAGCACCGCGATCCTGCACCTGCAGCTGCCGCAAGCGCTGGATTTCCTGCCGGGCCAGTATGCACGACTGTTGATTCCGGGAACTGACAGCCTGCGTTCCTATTCCTTCGCCAATCGGCCGGCCGCGCAACTGCAGTTCCTGATCCGCTTGCTGCCCACCGGGGTGATGAGCGACTACCTGCGTGAGCGCTGCCAGGTTGGCGATGAGCTGTTGTTGCAGGCACCGCTGGGCGCATTCTACCTGCGGCAGGTCACCCGGCCGCTGACCTTGGTAGCCGGCGGAACCGGCTTGTCGGCGATGTTGGGCATGCTGGATGAACTGGCTGCCAGCGCCTGCACGCAACCGGTGCACCTGTACTACGGCGTGCGTGGCGCAGCGGATCTGTGCGAAACCGCGCGTATCCAAGCGTATGCGGGGCAGATCCCCAACTTTCGCCATACCGCGGTGCTGAGCGAAGCGGATGCCGATTGGCAAGGCAAGCGCGGCTTCCTCACAGAGCATTTCGACGTGGCCGGGCTGCGCGAGCAAAGCACTGACATGTATGTCTGCGGCCCGCCACCGATGGTGGAGGCGATCAAGCAATGGCTGCAGGATCAGGCATTGGATGGCGTGCAGCTGTACTGCGAGAAATTCACCGCGAGCAATACATAAAACCACGGCTTGTAGGGGCGGCGTCAGCCGCGAAGCACGTATATCCCCAGATGGCAGGATTACCCGAAGCTGCAGCACCATCAGCTTCGCGGCTTACGCCGCTCCTACAGAAAGCTGCAAAGCTCACCTTGTAGGAGCGGCGTCAGCCGCGAAGCACGTACATCCTCGGATGGCAGGAACACCTGGAGCTGCGGCAGCATCCACTTCGCGGCTTACGTTGCTCCCGCAAGTAACGGCAAGCCCGCCTTGTCGCCTTGGTCCAGTCCTGCTGCATCAATCCCGCATCAGCGTGGATTTTCCGAACAGACTCTCCACCAGATCAACCGCCAGCTCGGCGGTACGATTCTGGTGATCGAGCAGCGGATTCAACTCGACGATGTCCAGCGAGCCCATCAAGCCGGTGTCGGCAATCATCTCCATCACCAGCTGCGCCTCGCGGTAATTGACGCCGCCCGGAACCGTGGTGCCGACGCCGGGTGCGATGCTGGGGTCGAGGAAGTCCACATCGAAACTGACATGCAGATGGGTATTGGCATCGATGCCATGTAGCGCAGCTTCCATCGTCCGCTTCATGCCTGCTTCGTCGATGTAACGCATGTCGTAAACATCTACGCGATGCTGCTTGATCAGACGCTTCTCTTCCGGATCAACCGAACGGATGCCGATCTGATGCACCTGCCACGGTGCAATCGCCGGGGCGCTGCCACCCAGATGGGTAAGGCCTTCCGGGCCGAGGCCACACAGGCAGGCCACCGGCATGCCGTGGATATTGCCTGACGGGGTGACATCGGAGGTGTTGAAGTCCGAATGCGCATCCAGCCAAAGCACACGCAACTGCTTGCCCTGCTCACGGCACCAGCGCGCAACGGCGGTGATCGAACCCACACCCAGGCAATGGTCGCCGCCGAGCATGATCGGCATACGCCCCTCCTTCAGCTCGGCGTAGCTGGCCTCCATCAGCGCATGGTTCCACGCGACTACTTCGTCAAGGTGACGGTAACCCTGCACCGGACCAGTCCACGGATTGCGCGGGCCGTCGAGATTGCCGACGTCGCGGACATCGACACCACGCTCGGCCAAGGCCTCCGGCAGGCCAGCGATGCGCAGCGCCTCCGGTCCCAGCCGTGCACCGCGCGCACCAGCACCCACATCGGTAGGCACGCCAATCAGCGACACCGGACGAAAACTGCTCATACCATCTCCGTTGCAAATGAAAGTAGTTTAGCGAGCGGCTGCGGAAAGGCCTTGCGGCAGCGCGTCAAACCAGCGCCCCAGCAAGCCGTTGCGGCGGCTGCACCGCGCTGCCCGGCTAGCTTACGCCCGGCACATGTCAGTCATGCGCGCCCGCCTGTTCAGGCGCGCGACGCCAGCCAGGCCATCACGGCGAGGGGCCTTGCGGGTCCCAATCGGCAGGCGGCACGATCTTTGGCAGTTCCGGATCGGCGATGTAGTTGGGCGACATGATCTGTACCCCGGCAGCGTTGAACGCGTCCTGGATGTTGGCATGCAGCTCACTGAGTATCTGCGCACGCAGCGGCAGCTGAATGATGTGCACGCGCAGGGCATATGCAACGTAGAAATCGTTGAGCGCGGCCTGCAGTACATGCGCGGCCGGGACCCGCTGCACGTGCGCGGTCTTGCCCGCAGCTTCCAGCAATAGCCTATGCACCTGTCGCCAGGGCGTGTCGTAACCGATGGTGATGCTGGTCTCCAGCCACATGCCCGCCGCCTGCGGGTCACGCGAGTAGTTCAGCAGCTTGCCGCTGAGCACATGCATGTTGGGGAGGCTGACTTCCACCCCGGTAATGGTGCGGATGCGGGTGGTGAACAAGCCGATCTGCAGCACCTGGCCTTCGACATCGGCAACCTTGACCAGATCACCGACCGACATCGTCCGCGCATAGAGCAGGGTGAAGCCGGCCGCGGCCTGGCCGACAATGCTGGAGCCGCCTAGCGAGATCATCACGCCCAGCAATACGCTCAAGCCCTTGAACGCGTCGCTGCTGGAGCCGGGCAGATACGGATAGGCCATCGCCAGTGCGAACAGCCAGATGCCCGCGACCGTCAGTTTGCGGGTCGGCTCGGCCAACTGGCGGTCGATGCCGAAGATCTGGAAGCGCCCGTTCTGTACGCCGCGGAACAGCATGCCAACGATCTGGCTGGCCAAGCGCGCCAACAGGAAAATGATGACCGCGGTGACCAGCCCCGGAATCGCTGCCGCACCCGCCCACAACCAGGCCTTGGCCTGGGCGGCGATCCACACCGTCATCGCCGTGGCCCAGGGTTGGGTGTAATCGAACTGATGGAACACGTAGCGCAGCCATTCCTCGGCCAGCACCAGCACCGCCACCAGCAGCACCGCACGCGACAGCCAGTCGGCCAAAGCATTTGCCCCGTGCAGCATCTGCTTGACCGGTGCGCTGCGCAGCGTGCCCGCCCTCTTTCCCACCCATGCCAACATCGCCGCACGCAGCCTGCGCGCAGCCCAGGCCAGCAACCATATCAATGCGCCCGCCAGCATCGTGGCGACAAGGCTGTAAAGCACGCCGCGGAGCACCCGCCCCGGTGCCCGCTCGCGTTCGGCTGCGGCAACCGCATCACCGAGCCGGCTGCGAACCTCCTCACGCACCTGGCCCAGACTCTGGCCCTGTGCGGCATCCACATCGGCAGGGGTGATGATGGTGACGACCTCGCCCCCGAGCAGCAGGATCGCGCCATCGGCGGTGTCGTTGAAGCTGACGCCGGGCATGCCGGGCTCGTCGACGATCCGCTTGATGTTGAGCTCGGTGACCTGCGCCCGCTGCAGTGGCGAGCGGCCCATGAAAGCGCCGCGGAAGGTCAGGATGTCGCGGTTGTAGTAACGCACCGTCGCCGGAACCGGCCCTTCAACCTGGCCCGCTTCATTCGCGGCAACCGCCGTGGCTGGCAGGGCCAGCCCAGCCAGCGATGCAAGCGTGACTGCCAGCGCGAGCAAGGCGAACCGGCGCACCACCGACCAGACTACGACGCGGCTTCGGAACATGATTGCGCTTCCCCGCAGGAACAGGTGACAGCCCAGTGCAGTGTTGCCGTAAAGGTATGGCGAATGGAAGCCTGCCAATCGGGCCACCTTCCCCGGAGGCCAGCGCTCAGAGCCTGATCACCTGGCCCAGTATCAGCAGCCCCGGCAACCAGCCAGTGAATACCCCGCACAACAGGGTAAACCCGGCCACTGGCTTCTGGATGCTGCGGGCCAAGCCCAGCAGCAGGAAATAGCTGAACCAAAGCGCCGTCCATGCGCTCCAGTTGATCGCATTCCATAGCCCGAACCCGCCATCCAGGGCGGCAAACGCCCGCACCGCTTCGGTGGCAGCAGTGATGCTGACAAACAGGCAGAACCAGCCCAGCCCCCTGCCATCGTTGCCCATCAACTGGTTGGCCGCCACCCACAGATAGGTAAAGGCAAACAGCAAGGTGAAGGCACCGCTCTTTATATCGGCGATAACGAAGATCGTATACAGCGCCACCACCAGGCTCAGGCAGCCCACCAGACTATTGATGACCGCCACCTCTTTGCTACTGATACGGTCCATCAGCCACACACCGTTTACAAACAGAACCGCACCCACGTAGAGCAATACCAGCCCAAGCATCATGATCAACTCCTGCTGTCATCAGGGCGGTGTACCGCCGGATTCGTTGCTTTCACCACATCTTGTGCAATCTTCTGGATCGACTCGCGCTGCTTCATCGCCTCCTGCGACAACCATGCGTGGGCTTGCCCCTCCTCCCAGCCATGCCGGCTCATCAGCAACACCTTGGCGCGGTTGATGTCCGCTTGGCTGGCGAGCTTTTCCTGCAGCTGGGTATTTTTCTGTTTGAGCTTCAGCAGCTCGCCACTGACGCGGCGTGCGGAAACCAGCGATGGCAGCACTCGATGCGCATCCAATGGCAGGATGATCACGCCATGACACTCCAGCTCGATGATCTGCGAGAGCACCGCCGGGCTCTCGTACTCAACCAAGGTCAGTACGGTGGTGCTGGGTTGACCACTGGCAATCAGCGCACTGATGTCCTCGTGGTGCCTGTTCTGGAAGATGCCGGTGAAAATGACATCCACCGCCACATCGAAGCGCTTGGGTGGTGGCCAACAGTTACGCACCGAGCAGCCGATACGGATCAGCTGCAACACCAGCGTGTCACTCACTTCAGATGGCGGGCTGAGCACCATCACCTGCAGCTCGCGCAAGCTTGCCAGGATGGTGGAAGCACTCATGCCGGCACGCTCCCACCCATGCTGGTCGACCAGTCATCCAGGTTATGAACCACAACATAGGGGTCCGGGCGGATCGGCTCCGGCGATTGCCACTTGACCTGGAAGACGCCGCTGCTGTCTATCTCGGCAATCCGTGCAGCCAGATGACTGTGATTGTTCTGCGGCTCTACCCATACCTCGCCTTGAGGCGCCGGAATCCGTAGCCCGTACAGCTCCGGCTGTACGTCCTCCACCCGCCAGCTGCGCGCTTTCTGCATTGCGCGGCCGAGCATCAGCGTCTGCGTGTAGGCCGCCTCGGCCCATGCGGTGATGCTTACCTCCGGTGGAAACGATGCCTGGCAAGCGCTCACGAACGCTCGATTCTCCGCCGTATCGATGCTGGAGAAATAGGGCGCTACCACCACGTGCCCCTCCGCCACATCCGCGCCCATCCTGGCCACCTCGGCCTCACTGGTGGTCAGGCTGGCGATGGGCGGCCGCGGCGCGTCCCCGTAGCGTCGCGCCATGGCCCGGTACAGCGCTGCGGTGCCGCTACCAACAACCGTCGAGAACACCACGTCGGCCCTGGCCCTGGCGATGCGCTCCACCGCATGCGCAAGGTCCTCGTCGGAGGGATACAGGGGGATATAGATCTCCTCCAGCACCTTGCCACCGTGCTGCCGATAGAGATGGCGCATGACATGATTGCTTTCACGCGGATAGATGTAGTCCGAGCCTATGAACACCACCCGCTCACCGTAGTGGCGGATCAGGTACGCCGCCAATGGCGCGCTGTTCTGGTTGGGCGCTGGACCGCCGTAGATGATGTTTGGCGAGTACTCGAAACCTTCGTACGGGGTTGGAAAGCACAGCAGCGCGTCCATGCGCTCCACCACCGGCATCACCGCCTTGCGCGTATGCGACATGTAGCAGCCCACCAACATCTGCAGCCCGTGATTGCGGATGAGGTCTTCGGCATATAGCCGGTAGCGGTCGGGATCCCCGCCTGGATCACGCGAAAGCACCTCGATGGCACGCCCTTCGACGCCACCTTCACGATTGAGCTGATCGACCGCCAACAGCGCACCGTGCCGTTGCGAGCGCTCGATGTCGGCAGTCACGCCTGTCTCGGAGAACAGAAGCCCCAAGCCTGGCTGATCGCTGTTTTTTGCCATGCTGCACTGCTCCCGGTTTGGCGTCGCTCAGCGGCGCAGAAAGTGGACCTCACCGTGCTCCAGCACGGCGCTGTAGACGATGTTCGCAGCTGCCGCTGTCCGGGCATGGTGATCGATAAGGTAACCGGCCAGTGGCACCTCCAGATGCTGGCGCATGCTGCGACGAAGCGCACGCGCGCCAAACTGCCTGTCGAAGCCCTTGGCGATGACTCTTGCCAGCACCGGCGGCGTTACTTCCAACGTACAACCATGCTTCTGCAGACGTCGATTGAGTCGTTTGACCTCAAGCACGGCCAGCTGCTCGGCAACACCCTGCTCTATCCAGTTGAAGGTGATGACCTTGTCGATCCGATTGATGAACTCAGGTGCGAAAGCCTTCAGCAGCCTGGCGCGGACCAAGCCGTCCACGGCACGTTGCCGCGACGCCGCCGTCGCTCCGCTGATCAGACCTCGCCAGCCTGTACGGCGTTGGTCGTAGCGCTGTATTTCGTGTGCGGCAAGATTGCTGGTCATGAAGATCAAGGTATTGCGGAAACTGTAGGTGCGCTCGCCAGACGCCACCGTCAGCATCCCGTTGTCGAGCACATTGAGCAGTGTCTGCACTACCTGCGGACTGGCCTTTTCCAGCTCGTCGAACAACATGATTCCGGGACGACCAACACTGCCCTCCAGCTTCTCCTGGTCCAGCAGCGTGGTTCCTTCCTTGGCGCCGACGTAGCCAGGAGGCGCGCCGGTCAGCGCGGCGGCGTAGTGCTCCTGTGACAAGGTATTCATATCTACCCTGCAGAACGCATCGGCATCGCCGTGCAATGCACGAGCCAGCGCCCGCACGATTTCAGTCTTGCCCACGCCGGTTGGCCCCAGAAACAAGGCGGTAAACAGCGGCCGGCGTGGGTCGGTGATATCCGCCCGCACCACTTTGAGCATGTCCTCGACCGACTGCAGTGCTGCGTCCTGGCCCAGGATCTCGCTGCGCAGGCTGGCCATGATGACGCCGATATCGAAGCGATACCGGCTCTCCAGCGAACTGTTTGCGCACAGGTGCGCTTGGACAAGGCCGTCCGGGGCCCTGTTCTCGACGGAAAGTACGCCGTCCAGTGCGCGCTTGCGCTGGGTCTGCTCCAGCATATCGGTTAGAAACGGCATTGCTTCACTCCTTCTGCAGTTGCAGGACGAGGCGCAGCTGCGCTGTTGCCGAACGCATTCCGGCAACAGCGCATCACGCTTGTTTGCGGCGGTTTCAGACCTCTTTTTCCCTTGCCTCGTAAGGCAGACGCCCAACCGGGCATTGCGCCACGCCTACCGTGGAACGGGTCATCTTTTCAACGTTTTCCCGGGCTTGCTCCGCATCGTTGACCCAGGTCCTGTAGAACTCGAACGGGCACTCGGCCAGGCCCTTGTCGCCCTCGCCTGAGTTCTGCAAGCCGGTGTAACCACGGTGCAGCAGCTTGAACAGATGGTTCTGCGATTGATCATTGGCACGCGCATCGCGGATCTGCGACACCGACAGTTGCGCGTACTGGATGCCCATCTCCTCCTCACCGCACTCGCCCAGCGTACGACCATCGAAGCCGATGATCGCGGAGTGCCCAAAGTAGGAATAGACCCCATCGAAACCTGCCGCGTTGGCCACGGCAACGTAGCTGTTGTTCGCCCAGGCCATGGCCTTGGCCATCAGGACCTGCTGCTCTTTTGCTGGATACATATAGCCCTGGCAGCGCACGATCAGCTCGGCGCCCTTCATCGCACAATCACGCCAGATCTCCGGGTAGTTGCCGTCGTCGCAGATGATCATGCTGATCTTCATGCCCTTCGGACCGTCACTGACATACGTCTGCCCGCCCGGATACCAGCCTTCAATCGGACACCAGGGAATGATCTTGCGGTATTTCTGCACGATCTCGCCCTTGTTGTTGATCAGCACAAGGGTGTTGTACGGCGTCTTGTTCGGGTGTTCCTCGTGGCGCTCACCGGTAAGCGAGAACACGCCCCAGGTGTTGGCCTTGCGACACGCGCTGGCAAGCAGTTCGGTCTCCACGCCCGGTGCGGACACCGCGGTTTCCATCATTTCGGCCGGGTCGTACATGATTCCCTGCAGGCTGTACTCCGGAAATATCACCAGATCCATGCCTGGCAGGCCCTGCTTCATGCCAACAACAATGTCGGCGATCTTCTGGGCATTGGCCAATACCTCTGCACGCGTGTGCAGGCGCGGCATTTTGTAGTTGACTACCGCTACGCCAACCGTGTCATCACTGCTGGAAATATCACCATGACGCATGATTTGCCTCTCCTGATGGTTTTCTAGGACAAAAAAAGGCCCTCCCGGAGAATTCCGGGAGAGCCCATTTGCTCTTGCTACTCAATCTGGTTGGCACACCCGCATCGACGTTGATGCAGTTGTGCCCGGTTCGGCAAAGATATAGCCTGGAAAAAAACACTGTCAAGCGCACTATGACGTAAGGATTTCATATGGCAGATCCCGCACATGACGCTGAATTGGGATATGCCCGCGCTATACGGATAAAACACTGGATGCACGCAACAGGCAGGCTGGCCTGCATAGCACGCCAGACGACGCTGGCCAGAACGATGACGCTGCGCTGCAGCACCGAATTTGATTTTTGTGGAATCGCTACCCAGGGTTCCGCCTGCCGTCACCGACGTTGACATTGATCAGTACGGCCGGCTTGCAGCGGGCGGATACTCGCGTCGTGAACACCACTCCCAACCGCCTGCACATCTTCAACGCGCCGCACCGGCTGCTGTTCTTCATTGGCGTGACCAACCTCGGCCTGGCGATGGGCTGGTGGGCGTTGTGGCTGGGCGGGTTGCAGCTGGGCAAACCCCTGCCAGCGCCCGGCTTGCCGCCGGCCTGGCTGCACGGGCTGTGGATGCAGTACCTGGTGCTACCCAGTTTCATCTTCGGCTTTCTATTGACCGTGTTCCCGCGCTGGATGGGATTGCCAGCACTGCCGCGCTGGCAGTACGCCGGGGTCGGCGGTGGCCTGTTTGGGGCGCAGATCGCGCTGCTTGCTGCCGGCCTCGGCTGGCAGCCGGGAGTGTGGCTGGCCCTGCTGTTGGCGTTGCTGGGTTGGGCGTTCGGCCTGCTCGCACTCGGCCGCTTGCTGCTGCAGGAGAAAGGCCGCACCTGGCATGCGTGGTCGTGCTGGTCCGGCTTGCTGATGGGCTGGATAGGCCTGCTCTGCTTCGCCATCGCCGCCGCAGGCGGCGATGGCCGCTGGCAGGCGCTGAGCGTTTCGATCGGCACCTTCGGGCTGTTGCTGCCGGTCTACGCCAGCGTCGCCCATCGCATGTTTCCGTTCTTCGCCGGCAACGTGGTGCCTGGTTATCAGCCGTGGCGGCCACCGCGATGGCTGGCGATCCTGTGGGCGCTGTGCCTGCTGCATCTGCTCGGGGAAAACCTGCAGCAGCCGCTGGTCATGCTACTGGCCAACGCCGGCCTGCTGCTGTTGTCACTGTATTCGCTGTGGCGTTGGTGGCCGCGCGGACCAAAGCCGCCGCTGTTGAGCGTGCTGTTTTACGGGCTGGCGTGGTGGCCATTGGCGATGCTGTTGTATCTGCTGCAGGACATCGCCGCCCTCGGCGGCCACGTTGGTTGGCTGGAACGCGCACCGCTGCATGCCTTGGCGATAGGCCTGTTCGGCAGCCTGCTGGTGGCGATGGTCACGCGCGTGACCCAAGGCCACTCCGGACGGGCGCTGGTGATGCCGGTGGTCGCCTGGATCGCCCTGCTCGGCCTGCAACTGGTCGCAGTGCTGCGCATCCTCGCACCGCTGCTGGACGATCCCTGGCGCTGGCATGCCGTGGCCGCTGCCGGCTGGCTGCTGGTGCTTGCACCGTGGTTGCTGCGGTTGGGGTGGATCTACTGGCGCCCGCGTGCGGACGGCAAGCCGGACTGAGCGTCGCTCAGACCTGCACGCGGCCATCGGCCAGATGCACCACCTGCTGGCCAAACATGTCCACGTCTTCCGGATCATGGCTGATCAGCAGCAGCGGGATGCCGGTCTGATCCAGCACGGTCTCGAGTTCCTGGCGCAGATGCGCACGCAAGGCGTGGTCGAGTGCGGCGAACGGCTCATCCAGCAGCAGTGCCTGCGGCTTGGTTACCAGTGCCCGTGCCAAGGCGGTGCGCTGACGCTGGCCGCCGGAGATCTGCGACGGCAGCAGGTCACCGAGGTGATCGATGCGGAATGCCTGCAGCCATTGCTCCACCACATCGACGCGGCGGGCGCGCGACGGATTCAACAAACCCTGCTGCAGGCCGAAGCCCACGTTCTGCCGCACCGTCAGATGCGGGAACAAGGCGTAGTCCTGGAACACATAGCCGATACGCCGCCGCTGCGGTGACAGATTGATGCCTGCGGCCGCATCGAACAGCGCCTGCCCGTGCATGCGGATCACACCGGCATCCGGCCGCAACAGTCCGGCTACCGCCTTCAAGGTCAAACTCTTGCCGGCGCCGGATGGGCCGAACAACACAACATTGGGTTGCGTGCAACGCAGCGCCGCCTGCAACTGGAACTGCTGGCCTGCCGCCTGCAACTGGCGACGGATATCCAGTTCAAGCCACATTGCGTGCACCCTCCTGCCGCCGTCCCACCAGCCGCGCGGCGAGCAGCAGCACGCTGATGCAGACCAACGAGGACAGCAGCACCAAGGCATTGGCACGGCCGTCGTTGCCGGCCTGCACAGCTTCGTAAATGGCGATGGACAAGGTCTGGGTACGCCCCGGAATACTGCCAGCGACCATGATGGTGGCGCCGAACTCGCCCATCGCGCGGGCGAACGCCAGCAACAGGCCAGCAAGAATGCCGCGCCATGCCAATGGCAGCGTTACCCGGAAAAACAGCGCCAGCTCGGACACACCCAGGGTGCGTGCCGCCTGTTCCAGCTGCCCATCCACGTCTTCAAATGCCGCACGCGCCGGCTTGAACACCAGCGGAAACGAGGCCACCGCAGCAGCGATCACCGCTGCCTGCCAGGTGAAAACAAGATTGATACCGAAGCTGCTCTCCAGCCATGCACCAAGCGGCCCCTTGCTGCCGATCAGTACCAGCAGGTAGTAACCCAGCACCGTGGGCGGCAACACCATCGGCAAGGTGAATATCGTGTCCAGCAACTCACGGCCGGGAAAGCGCCGTCGCGCCAGCAAGGCGCCAAATCCAACACCGAGCACCAGGTTGATCGCGGTCGCCCAGCCGGCCACCTTCAGCGACAACCATAGCGCGCTCCAGTCCAGATCCACCATCAAGGGCTGCCAAACCCATGCCTGTGCAGAATCGCCTGGCCCTGCGCCGAGCGCACGAAAGCGATGAAGCGCCTGGCTTCGGCGGCATTGCGGCTGCTCTTCACCATTGCCAGCGGATACGCGATACCACCGGCAACCGGCACCTGGAAGGCACGCTGCACGCGCTCGCTCATCGCCTGTGCGTCGGTGGCGTAGACGAAGCCGGCGTCCACTTCACCGCGCGCCACATAATCCAGTGACTGGCGCACGTTCTGGGTACTGATCATCTTGGCCTGCACTGCCGGCCACACACCGGCCTGCTGCAGCGCGCCGCGTGCATAGCGACCAACCGGCACGCTGTCGGGGTTGCCAATGGCGACGCGCTTCACATCGGCCTTGGCCAGCGCCGCCAGTGTGGTCGGCTTGTTGCCGGCCTGCGGCGGCACCACCACCCACAGGCTGTTCTGTGCGAATACGTGCTGTGTCGCCGGATCAATCAGACCTTCGGTGCTGGCCTGCGTCATCGTCGCCTGGTCGGCCGAGGCCAGCACGTCGACCGGTGCGCCGCGTGCGATCTGCTGCAGCAGCGTCCCGGAGGCAGCGAAGTTCAAATCAACCTTCGTGCCCGGGTTGGCCTTCTCATACGCAGCGGATATCTCGCGGAAGCTTTCGGTCAGGCTGGAAGCCGCCGAAACCGTCAGTTCCGCAGCGCTTGCCGGCAACGTGGCCGCCAGCAACAACAACGCCCACAGCTTGTTCATGCATGCATCCTCGGTTGGGCATCATTCGCTTGCGTCATCGGTGGCCGCCATCAGCGCCAACCGCTCGGGTTGCAGCAGGATGATCTCGCGCTGCTTCACCGCGATGACTTCTTCGTCGCTCAACCGCCGCAACACTCGGCTGGCGGTTTCCGGCGCCATGCGCAGGTAGTTGGCGATCTCGGTGCGGGTCATGGTCAGGTTGAAGCGCTGCGCTGAAAATCCTCGTCGCGCGTAGCGGCTGGAGATATCCAGCAGGAACGCGGCCATGCGCTCCTCGGTACGGTAATTGGCGGCCAGCAGCGCCGCCTTGCCGATCTCGGCGCTGAGCAGGCTGAACAGCTTGGCCTGCAGGCCGGGCATGCGGCTGGCCAGCAGGCTGATGCGCGGAAACGAGATACGGCACAGATGCACGGTATCCAACGCCACCGCATTGCAGGGATAACGCGAACCGTGGATGGCGTTCAAGCCGATGACTTCACCGGGCAAGGCAAAGCCCAGCACCTGCTCGTTGCCCAGGCTGTCATCGACAAAGGTCTTGACCATGCCGGCGCGCACCGCAGCGATGGAATCGAAGGGCTCACCCGCACGGAAGATGTAATCGCCCGCATGGTACGGCCCAACGTGATCGACCATCACGTGCAGCTCATTCAGCGCAGTCTTGTCATAGCCCTGCGAGCTGCAGGCATCGGAGAACGCACAGGTCGTGCAGAAATGCAGCGCGTCACCGTCGCCGGCAGCGGCTGGATTCGGCGTCGCAGTGCCCAAGGGGCCGCGCGGTGGGGGTGTAGGTGACGTCATTCCGTTTTCAAGCAACAGCAGCCAAGGGGCGGAAGCACGCTGCGATCATACGCCACAGCAGCTCACCTTCGTTCTGGATCAACAACATGTCGCCGTCACGGCGCAGCCAGCCGCGTTCGATGAACATGCCGACGCGCTCCCATGCGTGCTCGAAACAGGCGTCGAATGGCTGCGCGTTGCGCCATTCGAAGGCGCGCATGTCCAGCGCGTGGTCACAGACCAGGCTCTGCACCACCTCATCGGTCATGCGTTCATGCTCGGAAAGAATAAGTCCGGAGGATATGCCCGGCTGGCCAACCACCAGGCAGGCGCGCCAGTTGCGCGGCTCCGGCTCGATACGGCAGATGACATCGCCGATCTGGCTGCAGGCGCCCACACCAATGCCGAGCAGGTCATGGCGCTCGCGCCGCGGCACCCCGAGCAGGTCGCAATGACGCTGACCGTCGCCGTTGCGCAGCGGCATTGGCAGGTCCGGCCGCTGGTAGTGGTCGCCGCCCAGCGCCAAGTAGCCGCCTGCACGCAGCAACCGCCAGGCCTGCAGCCAGTCGGTTGGCAACGGGTACTCGGGCAGCAAGGCCGGCGACGGCAGGATGATGCGTTCGGGCGCCAGCTCCAGCACGCGCTGCAGCCGCTGCAGGAACGACACATCGGCGTAGCACGGCACGCGCAGCTGGTAATAGCAGGCGGTGAACCCGGCCTGCTGGGCTTGCGCCAGCATTGCCGGGCCATCGACGCCGGCATGGTCGATCACCGTCATCCGGGTACAGCCGACCTCACGCAATGCAGCCGGTGCGACATCGCTGGCCGCATCCAGCCGCACCTCGACCTGCGGCCGCGCAATGGTGCACAGCTGCTCCGGCACCGCATCCAGCAGGCGACCCAACAGGGCCGGCGGCAGATGCTCGACGATACCTGGCTGCAGCACCATGGCCGCCACTTCGCGATCGCTGGCCAGCATGTTGGCATGCAGGCGCAGGCACACCAGCAACGCGTCCAGCACGTTCTCGGCGCGTTCCAGCTCATGCGGGGGTGCGCAGAAACCCAGGGTCAACGCACGCGGAATCAGATGCTCGTTGCTGGCCTGCATGGCCGCACGCCAACCGGCTTCGGCGAAGCCCGGGCTCAGCTCCGCCGGCGCCGGGAACAGCACGTGCGCGGGTTGCTGCAGCAATGCAACATGCAATGTGGCGTCATCCATCCCGGCGGTCTCTACTGACATGCAAGCATCCTCGCGCAGCGACCGCCGGGTTTCACTGATCTGGATCAAGCCCGCCGCTGTTTCTCCGCGGCGGCGGCGTCGATGGCTTCAGGCAGGTCGGTCTCACGATCGAGCTGCGGGAAGTTGCGACGCTCCATCCGACGGATGGCGAAGTGCATCCACGCCAAGGCAATGCTGACCAGCACGAACAGCAGCATGAAGCAGCTGCTCCAGATGCCAAGCGCATCGTTCAAGGCGCCGAATACGATGGGCAGGATGAAGCCGCCAAGACCGCCAATCATGCCGACCACGCCGCCCACCGAACCCACGTGCTGCGGGTAATAGACCGGGATGTGCTTGTAGACCGCGGCCTTGCCCAGCGACATGAAGAAGCCGAGCACGAACACCAGCACGGTGAACAGGGTCACGCTGATCGCCAGGTGGAAGCTGATCTCGCCGTGTATGCCCTGCACGATGTAGCGGGTATCCGGATAGGCCAGGATGAAGGTACAGATCACCGATACGCCCAGCGTCCAGTACATCACCCGCCGTGCACCGATGCGGTCGGACATCCAGCCGCCCACCACCCGGAACAGGCTGGCCGGGATCGAGTAACACGCTGCCAGTACGCCGGCCGTGCCCACATCCATGCCGTAGGCGCCGACCAGATAATGCGGCAGCCACAGTGCCAGCGCGACGAAGCCGCCAAACACGAAGAAGTAGTACAGCGAGAAGCGCCACACCTGCAGGTTCTTCAGCGGTGCCATCTGCTCGGCGAAGGACATCGGTTTGACGCCACTGCGGCGGCGGTCTTCCAGCGAGGGATCTTCCTTGCTGAACAGATAGAACAGCACGGCAGTGACTGCCAGACCGACCGCCCACAGCTTGGCCACCATCATCCAACCCGAGGCCACCATCACCAGCGGCGCCAGCAGTTTGGTTACCGCCGAGCCAATATTGCCGGCACCGAAGATGCCCAATGCGGTGCCCTGCTTCTCCGGCGGGAACCACTTGGACACATAGGTGACGCCGACCGAGAAGTTGCCGCCGGCGATGCCGACGAACAACGCTGCCAGCAGGAACTGCGGGTAGGTCTGTGCATAAGTCAGCAGCCAGGTCGCCACCGCACCGCACAGCATCACCAGGGTCATCACCTTGCGGCCGCCGAACTGATCGGACCAGATGCCGAGGAAGACGCGGATCACCGAACCAGTCAAAACCGGGGTGGCGATCAGCAGGCCGAACTGGGTGTCGTTCAAGCCCAGCTGCTCGCTGATCTGGATGCCGATGATGGCGAAGATCATCCACACCGCGAAACACACGGTGAAGGCGAAGGTACTCAGCCACAACGCACGTTGTTGTTCGCCGCTGCTGATGTTCTGCAAATTCTGGCTCATTGCCGCTCCTGGGGGATTACGTCTTACTCAGCCTGTGCTTCGATGTCTTCCAGCCCGCGCACCGGGTAGCGCTCGCGCAGTTCGAGCAGGAACTGCTGCACGTCGCGCTGGCGTACCTGCAGTTCGAGGTAGTCGCTGATCTGCGGTTGTACCTGCTCGAAGCTCAGCGCTACGCCTGCTTCCAGCACATCAACGCTGACCACGTGGTAGCCCCAACGTGACTCCACCGGGAAGCCCGCCAAGCCTTGCCGCAGGCGGAATACCTGGCGATCGAACTCAGGCGTGGTCTGGCCGCGTTGCAACCAACCCAGCTCGCCGCCCTCGCTGCTGGACGGGCACTGCGAGTGACGCGCGGCCAGATCGGCGAACAGGTGCGGCTCCTCCAGCAGTTCTGCAATCAGCTTCTCGGCCTGGGTGCGTGCCTTCAGCCGGCCGGCGATATCGTCAGCCGGTGCCGCCAGCAGGATGTGGCGTACGCGGATGCGGTCCGGTGAGCGGAAGCGCTCGGGGTTCTGCGCGAAATAGCGCTGGCAGTCGTCCTCGCTGGGCACGCGGTCTACCAGCGTCTGTTCGATCAGCTGCTGGATGCGTGCTTCCTCGCTGGTCTCCTGGCCGACGCCGGGGGCATCGGCCAGGCCAAGCCGCTCGGCTTCCAGCCGCAGCAGCTCGCGTACCACCAGTGCACGCGCCGCATCGGCACGTGACTGCTCCGGGCGCATCGCCCGGTGGTATTGCATCTCACGGGCGATATCGGCCTCGCTGATCGCGGTGTCCTGCACGTACAGGCTGCACGGTGCCGGCTGGCCCAGGCTGCGCGGGCCCTCATCGGCGTCGTGATGGTGGCCGGCCTCGGCCGGCACCGGTGTCTGCGAATCGATGACGGTGATGGGGAGAATGCGTGGCAGGCTGCCCATGAATTACTCCCGCGGACCGTAGCGCAGCGTGGCCTGGCGGCGACGCACCACCTGGTACGGGCGCCACAGGTAGCTGATCGGCACGCTCCACACATGCACCAGACGGGTGAACGGTGCGATCAACACCAGCGTCAGGCCGAGGAAAATGTGCGCCTTGTAGACCCAATGCACGCCTTCGACGTAATCGGCCGCACCGGCACGGAAGGTGACGATGTGCTGCGCCCACTCGGCCAGCATCACCATCACACCACCATCCAGATGGCCGGCCGAGACCTTGATGCTGTACAGGCCAAGACAGAGCTGGGCGAACAGCAGCACCAGCACCAGGGTGTCACCGAAGCTGCCGATTGCACGCACCCGCGCATTGGTCAGCCGCCGCACCAGCAGGATGGTGATGCCGACGAAACACAGGGCGCCGAAGAAGCCGCCCACCACCATCGCCAGCAGCTGCTTCTGCGAGGAAGTGATGAAGGGCTCGTACAGCGCATGCGGGGTCAGCAGGCCGACGAAGTGACCGCCGAGGATGGCGATGATGCCGATGTGGAAACAGTTGCTGCCAAAGCGCATGCCGCGGTCGGACAACAACTGGGTGGAGCCGGTACGCCAGCTGTACATGGCCTTGTCATAGCGTGCCCAGCTGCCGATCAACAGCACCGCCACCGCGATGTAGGGATAGAACTGGAAGGCGAATTGATTGAGGTAATTCATGGCTGGATCTCCCGCGGCTGCGCGCGTGCCGGTGAACGATGGGGTGGATCACACTCCTGCGAAGGCGCATCGGCACCGAAGCGCACCGCCTCTTCTTCCCACAGCTGGTCCATGGCTTCGACGGTGTCGTCGCGCACTTCCTCGCTTGCGCGCTGGCGCAGCACGGCCAGGTTGACCTTGCCCTCGCCGGCCTCGACCAGGATTTCCAGCAACACTGCATGCGGCAGCTCACGCTCGGCGGCGCGTGCGGCGAGCATGCCGGCGATGTGACCGATGTGGTGCAGCCAGTCCTTGGCCTCGGCCTGCGGCCGGTGCGAGAGGTATTCCAGCAGCAGCGGCAGGTAGTCCGGCAGCTCGCGCGCATCCAGCTCGAAACCGTTCTTGCGATAGGCATCGATCAGGTCGACCATGGCCTGGCCGCGGTCACGCGACTCGCCGTGGATGTGTTCGAACACCAGCAGGCTCATCGAGCGGCCACGGTCGAAGGTGGCCAGCCAGCGGTCCTGCGCGTCCAGCGGGTCGGTAGCAAGCAGGTCACGGACGAAGGTCTGCAACTGCCGGCGACGGGCCGGCGACAGCGCCGGATCGTCGCAGGCCTCGAGCAGCTCCTCGCCATGCTGCCAAAGCTCGTCACGCGGATAGTCCAGCAGGACACCAATCAGCTTGAGCACACTCATTTCGTCACCTCGTGCCGGTGCTGGCGATTTGGATGCACCGCAAAGGTGGTGCTCTTGCGCTGGGTGAACAGGTCGGCCGGGCTGTCGCCGTTGCAACCATTGCCGAAGGTGAAGCCGCAGCCGCCACGTTCGCCGAAGGCATCGTTGGCGTACTCACGGTGCGCACTCGGAATGACGAAGCGGTCCTCGTAGTTGGCAATGGCCAGGTAGCGGTACATCTCTTCCACCTGGGCCGGGGTCAAACCGACCTGTTCGAGCACGCGCATGTCTTCCACGCCATCCACGTTCTTGCCGCGGCGCCAGGCACGCATCGCCATCAGCCGTTCCAAGGCGCGGATGACCGGGGCTTCGTCGCCAGCCGTCAGCAGATTGGCCAGGTAACGCACCGGGATGCGCAGCGAGGCGATATCCGGCAGCTCGCCGCTCATGCCGACGTGACCACGCTCGGCCGCCGACTGGATCGGCGACAACGGCGGCACGTACCAGACCATCGGCAAGGTGCGGTATTCCGGGTGCAGCGGCAGTGCCAGCTTCCAGTCGATGGCCAGCTTGTAGACCGGCGACTGCTTGGCCGATTCCAGCCAGCTGTCGGGGATGCCTTCGGCGCGCGCAGCGGCGATAACCGCCGGGTCGAACGGGTCCAGGAAGATGTCCAGGTGCGACTGGTACAGGTCCTTCTCCGCCGCGACCGAAGCAGCTTCGGCAATGCGGTCGGCGTCGTACAGCATCACTCCCAGGTAGCGGATGCGACCCACGCAGGTTTCCGAACACACGGTGGGCTCGCCCATCTCGATGCGCGGGTAGCAGAAGATGCACTTCTCGGACTTGCCGCTCTTCCAGTTGTAATAGATCTTCTTGTACGGGCAGGCCGACACGCACATGCGCCAACCACGGCACTTGTCCTGGTCGATCAGCACGATGCCGTCTTCCTCGCGCTTGTAGATAGCACCGGACGGGCAGGCCGAGACACAGGCCGGGTTGAGGCAGTGCTCGCACAGGCGCGGCAGGTACATCATGAAGGTCTTCTCGAAGGCGCCGTAGATCTCCTTCTGCACCTTGTCGAAGTTGTAGTCACGCGAACGCTTGGAGAACTCCGAACCAAGGATTTCCTCCCAGTTCGGGCCCCACTCGATCTTCTCCATGCGCTGGCCGGTCAGCAGCGAGCGTGGACGCGCGGTCGGCTGATGCTTCAGCTCGGGCGCGTCGTGCAGGTGCTGGTAATCGAAGTCGAACGGCTCGTAGTAGTCGTCGATCTGCGGCAGGTCGGGGTTGGAGAAGATCTTGGCCAGCATCCGCCAGCGGCCACCGGCGCGCGGAACCAGCTTGCCGCTGCCGTTGCGCACCCAACCGCCATTCCACTTCTCCTGGTTCTCCCATTCCTTGGGGTAGCCGATGCCGGGCTTGGTCTCGACATTGTTGAACCAGGCGTACTCCACGCCTTCGCGTGAGGTCCACACGTTCTTGCAGGTGATCGAGCAGGTGTGGCAGCCGATGCACTTGTCCAGGTTCAACACCATCGCAATCTGGGCACGTACTTTCATCACACCACCTCCCGTGCAGCGCCCGAGGCATTCGAGTTTGATTGCTCGTCATCCAGCCAATCGATCTTGTCCATCTTGCGCACGATCACGAACTCGTCGCGGTTGGTACCGCAGGTACCGTAGTAGTTGAAGCCCCAGGCCAGCTGCGCGTAACCGCCGATCATGTGGGTGGGCTTGAGCACGATGCGGGTCACCGAGTTGTGGATGCCGCCGCGGGTGCCGGAGATCTCCGAGCCCGGCACATTGATGATGCGTTCCTGGGCGTGGTACATCATCGCCATGCCCGGCATCACCCGCTGGCTGACCACCGCACGC
Organism: Stenotrophomonas sp. STEN023; assembly: GCF_056760135.1. Taxonomy (NCBI): domain Bacteria; kingdom Pseudomonadati; phylum Pseudomonadota; class Gammaproteobacteria; order Lysobacterales; family Lysobacteraceae; genus Stenotrophomonas; species Stenotrophomonas sp. STEN023. Next base: position 35,050 of record NZ_JBRREF010000028.1, read on the forward strand.
GCGGCGATCGCACCGTTGACGTTGAACAGCTCGATCCAGTCGTTGTCCTCGATGCCGGCATTGCGTGCGTCGTCCTCGCTCAACCAGACGATGGGGCCGCCACGCGACAGGGTCTGCATGATCAGGTTGTCGCTATAGGTGCTGTGGATGCCCCACTTCTGGTGCGGGGTGATCCAGTTCAGCACGATCTCCTTGTTGCCGTTCTGGCGCTTGTTGAGCAGCGGTTCCACCGTGCGTGTATTGACCGGTGGGCGGTAGCTCATGAAGGCCTCGCCGAAATCGATCATCCACTCGTGGTCCTGGTAGAACTGCTGGCGACCGGTGACGGTGCGCCACGGAATCAGCTCGTGCACATTGGTATAGCCGGCGTTGTAGCTGACGTTGTCGTCTTCCAGACCGGACCAGATCGGCGAGGAAATGATCTTGCGCGGCTGCGCCTGGATGTCACGGAAGCGGATCGCCTCGTGTTCCTTGCCCAGCGCCAGATGGGTGTGGTCGCGGCCGGTGAAGGTGCCCAGCGACTCCCAGGCCTTGACCGCGACATGGCCATTGGTTTCCGGTGCCAGGTGCAGCACCACTTCGCAGGCATCGATCGCCGTGTCGATGGACGGGCGGCCCTGGCTGATGCCTTCGTCCAGCACGGTGTGGTTGAGCTTGCCGAGGAATTCCACCTCGTGCTTGGTATCCCAGCTCATGCCCTTGCCACCGTTGCCGAGCTTGTCCAGCAGCGGCCCCAGCGAGGTGAACTTGCGGTAGAGATTGGGGTAGTCGCGTTCGACCACCGCCATGCTCGGCATGGTCTTGCCGGGGATGGCCTCGCACTGACCCTTCTTCCAGTCGGCGACGCCGAACGGCATGCCAAGTTCGTTGGGCGTGTCGTGCAGGGTCGGCACCAGCACCAGATCCTTTTCGACGCCGAGCACGCCCGGTGCCATGTCGCTGAGCGTGCGTGCGACACCCTTGAAGATGTCCCAGTCGCTGCGCGATTCCCAGGCCGGGTCCACCGCCTTGGACAGCGGATGGATGAAGGGGTGCATGTCCGAGGTGTTGAGGTCGTCCTTCTCGTACCAGGTGGCGGTCGGCAGCACGATGTCCGAGTACAGCGCGGTGGTGCACATGCGGAAGTCCAGCGTCACCAGCAGGTCGAGCTTGCCTTCCGGGGCTTCGTCATGCCACTTCACGTCCTCGGGCTTGACCGCGCCCATCTCGCCAAGATCCTTGCCCTGCAGGCCATGACGCGTGCCGAGCAGATGCCGCAGCATGTACTCGTGGCCCTTGCCGGAGGAACCGAGCAGATTGGAGCGCCAGATGAACATCATGCGCGGGTGGTTCTGCGCGGCATCCGGATCGGCGAAGGCGAAGTCCAGCGAGCCGTCCTTGAACTTGGACAGTGCGTAGTCGGCCGGCGCGATGCCGGCCTGTTCGGCCTCGCGCACCAGCTGCAGCGGATTGCGGTCCAGCTGCGGTGCGCTCGGCAACCAGCCCATGCGCACCGCGCGCAGGTTGAGGTCGGCCAAGCTGCCGCTGTACTTGGAGGCATCGGCCAGCGGCGACAGCAGTTCGTCGACCTGCAGTTTCTCGTAACGCCACTGCCCGGTATTGAAGTAGAAGAACGAAGTACCGTTCATCTGCCGCGGCGGGCGGCTCCAGTCCAGACCGAAGGCCAGCGGCTGCCAGCCGGTCTGCGGGCGCAGTTTTTCCTGGCCCACGTAATGCGCCCAGCCGCCACCGGTCTGACCCACGCAACCACACATGACCAGCATGTTGATCAGGCCACGGTAGTTCATGTCGTTGTGGAACCAGTGGTTCATGCCGGCGCCGACGATGATCATGCTGCGACCATGGGTCTTGTCGGCGGTGCGGGCGAACTCACGGGCGATCTCGATCACCTCGGCACGTGACACGCCGGTGATGCGCTCCTGCCAGGCCGGCGTGCCCGGCACGTTGTCATCGAAGCTCTTGGCGACATTGCCGCCGCCGAAGCCGCGATCAACACCGTACTGCGCCAGCAGCAGGTCATAGACCGTGGCCACCAGTGCTTCACCGCCATCGGCCAGCGGCAGGCGACGCAGCGGGATGTTGCGCTCCAGTACTTCCTCGGCCGGTGCAGCGGTCCAGCCATCGCTCTCGATGCCGCCGAAGTACGGGAAGCTCACCGCCTCGATGCCGTCGTGGATGTCGGCAAGGCTCAGGCGCAGGCGGGTGTCATGGCCATCACTGGCCTTTTCCTCGATGTTCCACTTGCCCTTCTCACCCCAGCGGAAGCCGACCGAGCCATTCGGCACGGTGATATCGCCGCTGTTCTCATCGAACGCCAGCGTCTTCCACTCGGGGTTGTTGCTCTCGCCCAGCCCACCCAGCTCACTGGCGCGCAGGAAGTGGCCCGGCACCAGGCGACCATCGGCGCGGCGCTCGACGCGCACCAGCATCGGCATGTCCGAGTACTGGCGGCAGTAGTCCTGGAAGTATTGCGAGGGCGTGTCGACGTGGAACTCACGCAGGATCACGTGGCCGAAGGCGAATGCCAGCGCGGCATCGGTGCCCTGCTTGGGATGCAGCCAATGGTCGGTGAGCTTGGCCAGCTCGGAATAGTCGGGGCAGATCGACACCGTCTTGGTGCCGTTGTAGCGCGCCTCGGTGAAGAAGTGCGCATCCGGGGTGCGCGTCTGCGGCACGTTCGAGCCCCAGGCGATGATGTAGCGGCTGTTGTACCAATCGGCCGATTCCGGCACGTCGGTCTGCTCGCCCCACACCTGCGGCGAGGCCGGCGGCAGATCGCAGTACCAATCATAGAAAGACAGACAGGCACCGCCGAGCAGCGACAGATAGCGCGCACCGGCCGCGTAGGACACCATCGACATTGCCGGAATCGGCGAGAAGCCGACGATGCGGTCCGGGCCGTATTCCTTGGTGGTGTAGAGGTTGGAGGCGGCGATGATCTCGTTGGCCTCGTCCCAGTTCAATCGCACGAAACCGCCCATGCCGCGGCGACGCTTGTACTCACGCGACTTGGTCGGGTCCTGCACGATGCCGGCCCAGGCCTCGACCGGTGACATGGTCTTGCGGGCCTGCCGCCACATGCGCAGCAGGGTGCCGCGGATCAGCGGGTACTTCAGCCGGTTGGCGCTGTACAGGTACCAGGAATAGCTGGCGCCACGCGGGCAGCCACGGGGCTCGTGATTGGGCAGGTCCGGGCGGGTGCGCGGGTAGTCGGTCTGCTGGGTTTCCCAGGTGACCAGGCCGTTCTTGACGTAGATCTTCCAGCTGCAGGAGCCAGTGCAGTTCACGCCGTGGGTGGAACGTACGATCTTGTCGTACTGCCAGCGCGCGCGATAACTGTTTTCCCAGTCCCGCCCTTCGCTCTTGCTGAACCCATGGCCATCGGCGAAGGGTTGTGGATCACGCTTGAAGAACTGCAAGCGATCAAGGAAATAGCTCATGGTGAATCTCCGTTCGCAAACTGCTGCATCGTGGCTGTGTGTTGCATCTGGCTGCGGTGCATTGCTTTCTCAGCAGGGGGTTTCAGCCCCGCGCCGGTAGTACCACCACCAGGTAACCGCCAGGCAGGTGATGTAGAACGCAATGAAGCCGTACAGCGCCATATCCGGGCTGCCGGTCAAGGTGATGGAAGAGCCGTAACTCTTGGGGATGAAGAAGCCGCCATAGGCACCGATGGCGCCGGAGAAGCCGACAACGGCGGCGGATTCGATGCTGGCCTGGTGGGCCGCAGCCTTCTTGCCTTCGGCGCCTTCATTGGCGGACAGGCGCTCATGCAGGGTGCGGAAGATCACCGGGATCATCCGGAAGGTGGTGCCATTGCCGATGCCGCTGAGCACGAACAAGGCCATGAACGAGAGCAGGAAGCCGACGAAGTTGCCGCCCTGGCCATTGCTCGGCAGGAAGTGCAGCACGCCAAAGACGGCTGCGATCATCAGCGCGAACACCCAGAAGGTCAGGCGTGCGCCGCCCCAGCGGTCCGCCATGCTGCCGCCCACCGAGCGCATCAGCGCGCCCAGCAATGGGCCGATGAAGGCGTAGGCCAACGGATTCACATCCGGGAACTGGCTCTTGACCAGCATCGGGAAGCCGGCGGAGAAACCGATATAGGAACCGAAGGTGCCGATGTACAACCAGCACATCAGCCAGTTGTGCTTGCGGCGGAAGATCACCGCCTGCTCGGAGAACGAGGAGCGGGCACTGGTCAGATCATTCATGCCGAACCAGGCGGCAATCGCGAAGAACGCAATGAACGGCACCCAGATGAAACCAGCGTTCTGCACGAACAGGGGCGCGCCGCCATCGGCCACGGCCTGCGGTGCGCCGCCCATGGCGCCAAACACGCCAACGCTGATCACCAGCGGAACCACCGCCTGCGATACCGACACACCGACGTTTCCCAGGCCTGCATTCAAACCCAAGGCCATGCCTTGGCGCTGCTTGGGATAGAAGAACGAGATGTTGGACATCGATGAGGAGAAGTTCGCGCCGCCGAAGCCACACAGGATGGCGATCAGCACGAATACCCAGTACGGCGTGGCCGGATTCTGCACCGCAAAGCCCAGCCACAGGGTCGGCAGCAGCAGCGATGCGGTCGACAACGCGGTCCAGCGACGGCCGCCGAAGATCGGGATGACGAAGGAGTAGAAGATGCGCAGTGTCGCGCCGGACAGGCTGGGCAGGGCCACCAGCCAGAACAGCTGGTCAGTGGTGAAAGCGAAACCGATCTTGGGCAGGCTGATGGTCACCGCCGAGAACAGCACCCATACCGAGAACGCCAGCAGCAGTGACGGTATCGATATCACCAGGTTGCGGGTGGCGACCTTCTTGCCGGTGCGCTCCCAGTACTCAGGGTCCTCTGGCCTCCAATCGCTGATGACGCGACCGGGACCGGAACTGCTCTGCTTTGCTACATCGCGACTGGCACTCATGCATCGCTCCAAGGCTGTTTGATACGGCGCTGGCTTGCTGTGCGGTTGCTTGCCCAGTCGCCACGGCGTCATTAGGCCCGGCGCCCCCTGGGGCAGTCTTGATCTTGATCAATCCAATGGCGCTCTCGCGCCACCTACCTGACAAATATCAACTGATGCTTACAGTGTCGGACGAATTGCGACGTTGCACGCCGCGTTGACGCACGCTGTCACGTACATCCACATCGAACTGAAGTTGCAGCGGCCGTGCCTGCGTCGGCAGCATGAAGCCCAAACCGTCACGGCACGGTAAACGTGCCTGCAGCGCCAACACGTCTTCACGCGGCAGGGTGATCATCAATGCATGGGTATCGCCATCCAGCAGCGCCTCCGCCATGTCGTGCAGCTGCAGGCGCTGCGACAGGACTCCGGGCGTACCAAGCCAGGTCTGGTTCTCCAGCACCTCGCCAGCGAGCAGGCGTGCCAGCTCGCTTTCATCAATGCGCAGCCGTAGCGACTGCGACTGGATCTGGACTTTCATGACGCAACTTCCTCCCATTGGCGGGGGGTATTGCAGTTCACAAGGCGGGCGTCGGCACCGGCTGGCAGCGGCAGTTCCAGGCCACCGAGGCGGCGTTGGAACATCCGTAGCGAGCGTGGCCCGTCTGTACCCGTGACCATTTCAAACAGCAGACTGCGGCAAGTGCCGTCGATGTTCAAGTACATTGGCACCGGTTCTTCTGAATACGTCACACATGGCGCCGTGCCCGCCTCGCGCAGCTGTCGCAGCAATGTCACATCCAACAGCGGCATATCCACCGGCACCACCCATGCCGGTCCATCGGCCAGGGTTTCCACCACGCTGTAGAGTCCGCCCAACGGGCCACAGCGCGGCACCGCATCGGCCACCGAATCGAAGCCGGGATAGTCACCACTCACCTTCACCGGCTGGGCACCAAGCGCACGCAGCAGCGCACAGCTGTGTTCAAGCAAGGTCCGTCCGCGCCACCGCAGCAGCGCCTTGTCCTGGCCCATGCGGCTGGACAGCCCGCCGGCCAGCACGATGCCGGCGACCGGCGCCGGCTCAATGCGAGTGGTCGTGGACATGTCCGTCGATATGCGCGTGCTCGGTGTCGGGTTGGCACAGGCTGCAGCCCTCGCTCCACTCGCTGTCGCCGTCCTGGTAATGCTCCTGCTTCCAGATCGGTGAACGGTGCTTCACCCCTTCGATCAACTGCCGGCAGGCACGGAACGCTTCATCGCGGTGCGGGCTGCCAGCGGCAACGACCACGGCGACATCCCCGACCGCCAACCGTCCCTTGGCATGTGCCACGTACAGTTTGATGCGAGGGCCAAAGTCGGCACTGATCTCGGCAATCTGCCGTTGGAATTCGTTGATGACCAGCGGCTCGAACAAGTCGTAGGTGATGCCCAGCACGGGCCGGCCCTGGTTCAGATCACGCACCTTGCCGATGAAGACATCGATGCCGCCGAAGCCCGGGTCGGACACGGCGGCGATGCCTTCGGCCGGATCAATCGCCGCATCGGCACGGTCGACCACTTTCCATACACTTTCGAAGCTCATCTCAGCCTCCACTTACTGGCGGCAGGATGGCTACGCGGCCATCGCCGGGCAGCGCATCGTTATCGCGCAATACGCGTTGTTCATCGGCAAAGGCCGAGTAATCGACCAGGCCGGCACGGAACTGCGGGAAGCGCTGCTGCAGCAAGGCGCGCAGCGCCCTGCGCAGGTCGATGACCTGCGCGCCTTCGACCGGCACGCTGATCTCGCGCTGCGGGTCCAGCTCGGAGAACGCGCCAAACAGCTGCACCACTATCTCTTTCATGACATCTCCTGCGGGCTGAGCTGCACCGGCTCGCGGTGGCCCCAACCCTGTACACGTACCAGACTACCGGCGCTGGCCAGATCACCCTCGCCTTCCAGCACCACCCACGCATTGGCGTGCAACATGGTCTTGAGGCGGAAGGACTCCTGCCCGGCCAGCACACGCACACTCAGTTGCCCGCTCGCATCGGCCTGCACACGCGCACGCGCATGGAAGCGCAGGCCCGGTGGCTTGCGTACATCGGCCTGCAGTGGCAACTGCAGAACGGCCTCTTCGGCCAGGCCAAGCATCTTTCGCACTACCGGCTCGACGAAGAAGCGCAGGCCTACCGCAGCGGAAATCGGGTTGCCCGGCAGGCCGAAGTACAGCGTGCCGTCGGCCAGCCGCGCGAACAGCAGCGGCTTGCCCGGACGGATCGCGACCTTGTGGAAAATGATCTCGGCACCGCGTGCACGCAGCGCATCGGGAATGAAATCGTAGCGACCCTGCGATACCGCGCCGGTACTCAGCACTACGCGCGCACCTGCAGCCAGCGCTGCATCCAGCGCAGCATCAAAGGCGGCAACGTCATCACTGACCACGCCGTTCCAGACCACCTCCGCACCCGCAGCGCGCAGGCGGCTGACCAGGAACGGGCGGTTGCTGTCGCGTATCTGTCCGGACTGCAGCTCTGCGCTCGCATCGCTGATCAGTTCCTTGCCGGTACTGATCACCGCAACCTGCGGCTGTCGTTGTACCTGCACGGTGGCAACGCCGAGTGCATGCAGCAAGGTCATCGCATTGACGTCCAGCAGCGCTCCCGCAGCCAGCACGGTTTCGCCCTGTTCCACATCCTGGCCGCGAAGCCGAACGTGCTGACCGGGCTTTACCAGTGCCTGCAGGCGCACCCGGGTGGGTCGGCCATCCACGGCATCCAGCACTTCCACCTGCTCGATCGGCACCACGCTGTCCAGACCCGACGGCATGCGTGCGCCGGTCATGATCTCCCAGGCCTGCGCGGAATCGCCGTCTGCAGCAGCGGTGTCGCCTGCAGCCTGCCAACCCTGCACCTGTAGCACGCTGCCCGCCGCCACCGGTTGCCCGTTCGCGCACAGCGCGAAGCCATCCATCGCAGCGTTGTCGAACGGCGGCAGGTCCTGCGCGCTGTTTACCGGCGTCGCCAGTATCCGATCGGCGGCGGCATCGATGGACACCTGTTCGCTGAGCGCTGCCGGTGCGGCTGCCAGCAACTGCTGCAGGGCCTGCGCATAACTGATCATGCGTGTGCGCCCCCGTCCATCATCGCCAAGGCATGGCCGAGCACGGGTGTGAGGATGTTCATGCACTGTGCGGCAGCGCGCGGGCTGCCTGGCAGGGCAATGACGAGTAGATCGTCCAGTTGCACGACTTCAGCGCGGCTCAACCAGGCCAGCGGTGTGTGCTGGGCACTGAGCCCGCGCAGCATCTGTGCCAGTCCCGGCACCGGGCGTCCACCCAATGCCTGCAAGGCTTCGGGAGTCAGATCACGTGGGCCCAGGCCAGTACCGCCGGTGCACAGGCATAGGCGGACACCATCGGCGGCCAGCGCGCGCAGACGCGCAACCAGCGGTTCGATGCCGTCGGCCACTATTTCATTGCTGACCACCTCACCGCCCAAGGCCTGCAAACCCTTGACCAGCACCGGCCCGGACTCGTCGACGTAATCGCCGCGGCTGGCGCGGTCACTGAGGGTGATCACCGCGCAACGCGCCGCGTCCAAGGTCCTGGGTGGACGCGGCCGGAAACGTTCAAGTTCGCCGGCATCCATGCCTTGCGGGTGGGTCCACACGCCACTCTTGCCGCCTTCCTTGAACAGCAGGCGGATGCCACTGATTTCCAGTGCCGGCTCGACCGGCTTGCTCAGGTCGTACAAGGTCAGCAGGGCGGCATTGACGCCGGCCAGCGCTTCCATCTCCACGCCGGTGCGCGCTTCGCTGGCGCACTCGCACCAGACCCGGATCGCCAGCCGCTCCGGCACCGGTGCGCAGTAAACACGCACCAGCTCCAACGGCAGCGGGTGGCACATCGGCATCAACGCCGAGGCCATCTTCGCGCCCTGCAGGCCGGCAATTTCAGCCATCACCAGCGCATCGCCCTTGGGCAGGCGGCGCTCGACGATCAACGGGTAGGCAACAGGCCCGGCGATCAGCTCACCGACCGCCACCGCGCGGCGGCGGGTGATGCGCTTGTCGCGTACATCGGCCATATGGAATGCCGCACTTATCTGCCCACTCATTGCTTGTTTCATCCTCCAATCGAGGCCAGGTGCGGGGTAAGCCCGGTCTGGCCGAAGTGCAATCCATGCCCGGCTGCCTTGAGCCCAAGCTGGGTGGTGATGCGCGCCAGCAGCACGTCCTGGTCATCGTCGGACTGCAGCAGCGGCCGCAGCGCCACACCGAAGTCGCCGAACAGGCACAGGCGCAGATCGCCGCGCGCGGTGACCCGCAGGCGGTTGCAGCCTTTGCAGAAGTCCTTTGAATACGGAGCGATGATGCCAACGCTGCCGCGATGATGCGGGTGACTGAACTCACGCGCAGGGCCGGCATCGGCGCCACGCTTGCGCTCGCTCCAACCGGCGGCCAGCAATTGCTCGATGACCACATCGGCGCGCAGGTGATGGCGCTCGAAGTACTCGCGGTTGTCGCCGGTGCGCATCAGCTCGATGAAGCGCACGCTGATCGGCCGCTCGCGCAGGAATTCCATCCACGCCGGCAGCTCGTCATCGTTGAGGCCGCGCAGCAGCACCGCATTGAGCTTGATCGACTGCAGGCCAAGGTCCTGCGCCATGGCCAGACCTTCCATGATCTCGGGCAGGCGGTCGTGGCCGGTGATGGCATGGAAGCGCTCGCGCTGCAGGCTGTCCATGCTGACGTTGAGCGCGGTAAGCCCGGCGCGATGCCAACCGGGCAGATGCCTTGGCAGCAGACAGCCATTGGTGGTGATGGCCACCTTGCGTATGCCCGGCACCTTGGCCACGGTGGCGATGATCTGGGTCAGGTCCTTGCGCAGGCTGGGCTCGCCGCCGGTCAGGCGGATCTTGTGCATGCCCAACAGGGCAAACGCCCGCACCAGCCGCTCGATCTCATCGACCGCCATGAACTGCGGGCGGCCATCGGCCTGGTAACCATCGGGCAGGCAATAGCTGCAACGGAAGTTGCAGGCCTCGGTCAGCGACAGACGCAGGTATGGAAAACTGCGACCGAAGCCGTCGGTGAGTTGGCTCATGGCTGTTTCACCTTCTGACTCCACGTTTGCACGCTCGCCCGGCATGCCGGGATACCCTCACCTTCGTTGACAGGCTGTCAGCCTACGCGGGGCATTGCGGCGATGGCATGACTTAAATCAATCCGGACCTCCGCCAGACCCTGCCCGGCTGTGGCAGCATGGCCTCTCAATGGCTTCCTCCTTGTGAAAACGATCATGATGCTGAGTGATTTCGACGATTTACTGCGAGCCGCGCTGGAGCAGACCGAGCCACAACGCCTGTTGTTCGTATTCGTCAAAGCCGACCTGCCTGAATCCCCAACCGCCGATCAACATGCGCGCCATGACAGCGGCGAAGGCGGCACCCTGAGCCCGGTGCTGTGCGTGGACAAGGCGCCGCAGGAAGTCGCCTCGTTCGCCGCACTGGCCGCCGAATCCGCCAACACCGGCCTGGCCTGGGACCTGGTGTTCGTCGCCTCGCTGGACGGCCGCGCCGGCATTGCTCCCTCCAGTGATGAAGCCGCGCAGCCACTGCGCCTGATGGTCAATGCCGTCAACGATGGCCAGATCAGCCGCTTTGCCGCGTTTGACCGCGACGGCGCGCCGGTGCAGTTCTACTAGCACCCCGCTTGGCCCGTTTGCGACCCGGTCAGGTCGCAAGCTGCAGCAACAGGAAGAAGACCACCAGCACGGTGTTCAGTCCCCACGCCACGGTGAGGCCACGCGCGGCCAGGCCATAGTTGGGATTGTGTGCGCTGGGCGCGGCCCGCCACACCGTGGGAATGATCCAACCGGTGTAGAGCAGCAATACGGCGAACAGGCCGAGCAGCAAGCTGGTCCTGCCCTGCGCCAGCGCCCATAGCGCGGCGGCCCATAACAGGTTGCTGGGGATCACCCCCTGCAGCCAGAACACGCGCCATAGATGTGAGGGCGGCGACTTGTCGCCCGGGGTACTCATCGAACCGACAGCAGTCATGATCGGGACTCCTGAGTTGCGCAGCACTGTGCCCGAGCTTGCACCTGTGGCGCGGGCGGGTCAAATCTGCTGGCGATCCAGCAACGGCGTCGCCTTCGAGTCGAAGGCCTGGACGCATTGCGGCCAGCGGACCCTGGCGTTGCGAGCATTGCATGCGTGCTGTGCAAGCAATGTCCTCGACACTCCCGGATCACGCCTGGGTGCGACGGGCTGCCCGCCGCCAGCAACCATGCAAGAAGGCTTGCAGGCACTTCTTCAAGACCACGCATACACAGCAAGGGCGTGGTCACCGGGCAACCACCGTCAACCTCGTCGCCTGCAATCGACAAGGACTGCGACGGCAGCTGCCCGGCGCCACGCGTGAACAGGATCAGTCCGTGGTCAGATCGGCAAACCGCGCCAGCGAGGCCAGGTGGAAGTGCACCGGTGCCAGCCAGCCTTGGCGATGCCACTGCAGCACGGTGGCGTCCGGCAGGGCCGCAAAACGCTCCGGATCGACCACATGGAAGCCCTGCAGGCTGTGCCTGCGGCCATCGGCATGGGCTACATCGGCCTGCCGCGGCACCAGCACGCCCGCCTCGGCCAGCGCCGCACTGAACGCGCGGGTGGCGGCATCTTCGCGGGTGAAGGTTTCGCAGAACTGCAGGGCCTGGCGGGTAATCGCCGTGGGCTGGTCGCCTTCGAACAGCGGCTGGCCTTCCTCGCCTTCCTGCACCAGCATGTCCGCATCTGCATCGATGGCAAGCACATAGCCATCCGGATTGCTGGTGCGTGCAAACACGAACGGATAGCGCCGCAGGTACGCCGGCACATAGGTTTCCGGCCGCCACTGGTCGGCAATGACGAAGCGGTTCTGCTCCGCTTCCAGGCCAAGCACGGCCACCGGCAAGTGCTCCGCACCGGCGAAAACCATCGGGTAGGCGCGCGAGGCTGCGGCAAACTCGCCGATCATCAGCGGCACGGAATGGCTGCCAGCGGCAAATGCGGCATCGCCAGCGCGCAGCCGCCAATGCCCATGTGCCTGCGAGGACAGCACCACCGGGTTGCGGTAAAGCATCGGCCAGGCGGGAGGCGCGCTGCCGGCATCACTTTCAACTTGCGCTGCCGGCGCATCTGCAGGCGGGGTCGTGTCTTGGTCGAGTACGGTATCGGTCGTCATCTTGCAGGTCCTTCCAGTTGTGATGTCGGGGAAGCAGAAGCTGCTGCCCCGATTGAGAGCGTGCGGACGCGGATCAGAAGCCTGCGTTCACTTCCAGTTGGAAGACATCGATCGACAGCGGTGCGCCGGTCACTTCCTTGGCCGCCATCCAGCGCCCGGTCAACCACACGTTTTTGTCGAACATGTAGGAGCCACCCAGGTAGTAACCCTTGGCATTGGTGCCGCCGAGATGGAAGTTGGAGTCGTTATAGGCATCGGGCAATGAATCGGCCTCCAGCCGCTTGTAACCCAGGGCCAGGTTCCAATCGCCGGCCTGCTTGAGTGCCAGCTGGCCAAACGTTGCCTGTGCCATATAGGCCATGTCACCGCTGCGGATGTCCTGCGGACCCGCCACGCCATTCACCGGCGCGCCAAGATTGGTGACGATGCCGCCCTGTGCGCGCTTCCACATCTGCTTGGGATCGTAGGCAAGGTTCTTGATGGCGTGGCCCTCGACGCGCAGCCCCATGCCGTCGAACAGCGGCGTTTCCCATGCCAGGTTGAGGTCGAGCAGTTCGAACTCCGAAGCCAATCCCACGTATTGCGGCATCGGCGTGTTGGCAGGATCCAGCGGATTGACCGCGATGTTACGCAGCAGCATCAGCGTATTTCCCTTCTGCATGAATGCCGGGCGCGTCCAGTCGCTGCTGCAGTAGTCGGCACCGGCATACAGCGCGCAGGGCTGTGAGTACTCACCGGCGATATTGCGGAAGTCGTAGTAGCCCACTGCGGCGCGCAGCTTCTGCGCATCACCGAACTGCCAGTCCGCGCCCACCTGCAGGCCATTGAGCCATTTGTTCTCGCTCTTCATCTTGTTCTGGCTGGTGCTGGGGAAGCTGTCGGAGGAATACTCCAGCGGCGTCAAACCCAGTGTTGCGAACAGTGAAAGACCATCCCCACCGACGGAATGCGCGTACTTGATCGCCATGCCGTCGAAGTTGAGATCATTGGAGAACAGGGTATCGGTGGACCAGTACGGATTGCCGAAACGGCCGCCCTGGATGTCCAGGCCCGCCAGCGGCAACCACGACAGCCACGCCTGGTCCAACCACACGTCCTTCTTGCCCAGGCCGCCACCGAGTGTCTGGGTGGTGGACACCGGACCGTTGTCGTTGCCGGTCGCCAGACGCACGCCGGCACGGGTGTGCTCACCCAGCTCGGCTACCACGCCAAGACGCGCACGGATGCGCCAGGAATTGTTGCGGTCCTGACGACTGTTGCGCAGCGGTGGCAGGTCCAGGTTGGTATTGCCGTTGACGTCATAGCCATTGCCGGCATTGATGCGCGCCCAGTCCACCTCGATGTCGCTGTTGCGCTGGGAATACAGGCGGCTTTCGTTGCGCACGCGCACATCACCCTGCACCTTCAGGCGCTGGGTCCACTCCGGCACCTGGTCAGGTGCGGCCCAACGCTCGTCCCTGGCTTCGGCCATCACGCTGGCCTTGACCTCCTCGCGGATCTCATCGCGCACGCTCTGCGGAATATAGGGAACGCGTACATCGCCGGGTTGCGCTGCCACCGCGGTGGCAGTGGCAGCTGCCGGTGCGCCTTCACGCTGTGCTTCCAGCAACAGCGCGGCGCCAACCTCGGGCTTGAGCGCACCGCTGTCCATCAAGCCACGGATCAACTTGATCATGGTGCTGTCGCCGGCACCGGCCTGGGCGTGCACAGCGCCACTGGCAAGCACCAGCGCGACGCCGGTGGCGAGGGTGGTGGTGCGCAATCCGCGCAGCGCGGAACGGAAGGTAGAACAGGTCATCGGCTTGCTCGCAGAAAGGAGGAATCGGGAAAGAAAGAAGTCGGGATGCTCATCCGGCCGGTCGGCGCCCCTGCACCAGTACCCGCGCCGGGAAGCTCAGCGATGCCGGCGGGCGCTCGTCGATGCGGCCGATCGCGCGGATCGCCTGCAGCACCGCTTCGTCGGCCTCGCCGTTGCCGCTGCCGCGGGCCAGCTCGACGCGCGTCACCTGCCCGCTTTCGTCCAGCCATACATTGACCATCAGCTGGAACGCCAGGCGCCGCACCTTGTCGTCGCTGGCGACCGCTTGTTGCAGCACGTAGCCCAGATAGCGGCCGTAGCTGGCATTGCCGGCACCACCGGCACCGGTACCGCTGCGACCACCGCCGCTGCCGGACTGGATGCCAAAGCTGTCACTGCCGGCCTGCGCGTCGGCGTCCATCGTCACCGGATCGGCGGTGTCGGGCGTTGGCGCTTCCTCGCTGGGCTTGGGCACCTCATCCAGCGGTTCCGGCTCGGGCATCACCTCTTCCGGCGTGTCCTGCGGTTCCGGCTCGGGCTCCGGTGGCGGCGGCGGAGGGGGTGGCAGCATCACCATCGGCACATCGGCTACCGGGCGGCGGGTGCTGGCGGTGTTCTTGAACAGCAACAACCAGACCAGCAGCGCCAGCACGCCAATGCCGCCGATCACCGCCAGCAGCGGCCACCAGCGTCGCCACGCCGGTGCCGCGCCATCACTGTGGGTGTGGAGGGAAGTCACGCCCTCACCCCTGCACTTTGCCGGTGACCAGGCCGACCTGGGTCAGCTCGATCTTGCGCAGCAGGTCCAGTACCTCGACCACGCGTGCGTACTGCACCTGCGCATCGCCACGCACGATCACCGGAAAGTCCGGGCTCAGTGCCTTCTCGGTACGCAGGCGGTCTTCCAGCTCGGCCAGGCTCACCGGATAGGCATCCAGGAAGATCTGCCCGGCGTTGTCGACCGTGATCGCCTTGGTCTTGGGTTTCTCCAGCGCCATGCTGGAGCTGGCCTTCGGCAGGTTGACCTCGATGCCTGGAATGGTGGCGTTGCTGGTGAGGATGAAGATCACCAGCACCACCAGCAGCACGTCGACAAACGGGGTGACGTTGATGCCTTTCTCGCGTTTCTTGATGCCGAACCGCTTAGCCCTGGCCATGATGATCTCCTCAGCCCTGGACCGGACGTGCCGCGGTCGCCGGCGTGCTGCGGTCAAACTCTTCGGCCAGGCGTGCGGTGAACTCGTCGACGAACACCGACATGTCGGCGGCAATGGCTTCGGCGCGTGAGGCAAGCCAGTTGTAGCCAAACAGCGCCGGGATGGCGACGCCGAGGCCGGCTGCGGTACACAGCAACGCAGCGGCCATACCCGGCGCCACCGAGTTGATGTCCACCGCACCCGCCATGGCAGCCACCGCAAACACCAGCATGATGCCGATGACGGTACCGAACAGGCCGATGTAAGGCGCACCTTCGATCGTGGTCGAGAGCCAGTTCATGCGCTTGGACATGCGCTCGGTCTCGCGCGTCACTTCGGCGTCCATCGATGCACGGATGGAGGTGATCGCAGCGGCAGTCAAACCGTGATGATGCGAACCGCGGCCGTCCATTTCGTCCATGGCAATGCGGTACAGGCGCCACAACGTGGAGCTTTCGCGGATCTCCGGTGCAAGCGTGCCGGTGCGCTCCAACTCCTGCAGCGAGGCGACCGGTGCACCGGTGACCTTCTTGTACTGCGAGGTGAAGCGCTCGTTGGCCTTGGCCACGGTGCCGAAGTAGCGGCTCTTGGCGATCATGATCGCCCACGACAGCAGCAGCATCAGGCCAAGCACGATCACCACCACCCAGGCGTCGACCGGCATCGCCTTGAGGATGAAACCGAAGTGGCTGACGCCAGCCGACTGCTCGTCCTCACCAAAGGCGATCAGGCGCGACTCGGCGCCCTGCGCAGTGGCATCGGCCAACAAGGCTGTTGCCGGACGTGCGAGCTTGGACACGCGCACTTCATCGACCGCGCCAATGAACGGCTGCGCGGCGGGAATAGCAGCGGCGTCGCCGACCGCGTCAGCAGCAACGGCGTCGCCACCGAGCAGTGCTTCACCGGCCAGGGCTGGCAAGGCTGCGTCCATCCGCACTGCCTCACGGCCGCCGACATACAGGGTCACCACGCCATCGGCGGCAGTTAACGCGATATGCGCCCATTGGCCATTCACCAGTGCCGGCACCGGCTGGCTGCGCTGCTGGTTCACCCGCACATAAGGCACGCCGTTGTCCACGCCCACCAGCAACACATTGCCGCCTTCGCGGCGCGCGTAGATGGCCTGGTCCGGGCCAAGCTGGTCCGGCTTGATCCACGCCGAGAACGTCATTGCGCCGCCAGCGGCAATGGCCAGCGACGGCGCACCTGGCAGGTGCAGCGGCGCCCCACCAAGCTGTGCGCCACGACCGATGATGGCGCCGTCGGCCGGCTTGAATTCGCCACTCAAGGTATTCACGTAGGCGGTGGTGTCACGCGCCTCGGCAGCGCTGTCAGCAAAGTGATAGACCGCGCTGTAGTCCGGGTCGAACACGCGCTGGCCATTGCCCGCAGCCGGTGCGCCGGGGTTGCCGTAATACATCCACAGTGTCTGCGCAGCGGTGCCGCTGATCGTCGGCACGTCGACCCATATCAGCGCCATGCCCAGATCCGCGTCGTACTGCTCGACCTGGTGATTGAGCACGGTATGGCCATCAGCGCCAATGAAGCGCAGGTCCTTGCCCTCGGGCGCAACGCCGTCGAAGGCGAAATTGCCGGTATGCAGGCGGATCAGCACGGGCGTGCGGCCCAGATTACCACCCAGCGCAGCACCGTTCGGGCCGGCATCCACGGTGATCGGCTTGCGGTACTTCCAGTCAGCCTGCCACCAGCTGGTTTCGGCATGCGCGACGTTGAGCATGGACATGCTCAGGCAGAACAACAACAGGGCAATGAAGCGTTGCATTGAAGGTATCTCCGGAAAGTCGTGGAATGTCGGGATCAGTAGCTGGCGCCAACGCTGATATGCAGCCGGTTGGCGTCCTTGGTCGTGGTCGGGCCGTCGCTGAGCGTGCGGCCGTAATCGAAGCGGAGGTTGTAGTGCTGGCCGATGCGCAGGCTGCTGCCCACGCCGACCGCACTCATCGAGGCGCTGTCGGCCTGTTCGGGCAAGGGTTGGCGCAAGCCCAGCCAGGCGCCATCAACGAAGCCGTAGAAGCGCCAGTCCTGCAGGCCCCACAGGCCCAATGGCCGGGTACGCCACTCCAGCGTGGCCAGCGCGCCGTAGTCGCCGATACCTTCGGCCGAGCGGTAACCGCGGGTGGTGAACATGCCGCCGGCGGCAAACTGCTCGCCGGACACCAAGGGCTGGTCGGTCATCTGTGCCGACAACCGCGCATACCACTGCGCGCCGCTTTCCAGCGTGTAGGTGTCGCTCAATTCGAGCTTGAGGGCAAAGAAACTGGGATCGGCATAGGCGCGCTTCCAGTCGAACTCATCATCGCTGCTGCCGTAACCGAACATGCTGCGTGCACCGAACACCGCCTGCAGGCCGACGTTGAGCTGATGCTTGTCGCCCTGGCGGAAACCGCTATAGGCCAGCGTCAACGGTGCGTACTTGAGCGGCGCGAAGTTCGAGGCCTGGCCCACCATCGCCACGGATTCGTCCAGATCCTTGAAGTCGATTCCGGCCGAGAGCTGGTGCCACCACGCGCCGGTCATCGGCAAGGTATGACTGAGCTTGACGCCAAGCGCATGGCCCTTGCCGGTGACATTCGTCTGGCCAGTGGAGACGACGTTGCTGTCCGAGCGGTAGCCGTTGAACTCCAGCATCCAGTCCGGGCTGCCGAGTGGCATGCCGTAGGCAGCGGACCAGACATTGGCCTGGTCCAGATCCTGCGGCGCGGCAAAGAACGTCAGCGAAGCGGTGTGCTCGCGCTGCCACAGATTGTCGTGGCCAACGGTCAGGATGCTGCGCAGCGGCTCGGTATCGACACTGTGATCGTTGTTCACCGTCGCGCTGTAGCGCCACGGCGATTTGTCATCGACCTTGAGCTCCACGTCCATGGTGCCGTCGGCAGCACCCTGCTTGACCAGCGGCACCACCTGGCGCTTGCCGCTGCGGTTGAGCTCGGTCAGCTGCGACTGCGCGCGCTCGAAATCCGGAACCGCACCCGCCTGCAGGGCCGGCACGCGGGCGGCCAGACGCTGCGGGTCATTGTGCTCGGCACCGACCACCTTGACCTGGCCAATGCGGGTCTCGGTGACCTGCAGGATCACCACACCAGCGGTAACCTGCTGCTCGGGAAGATCGACATAGACCGATTGGTAGCCCTTGCCCTGGTAGGCCTGCTGCAAGGCATTGCGCGCGGCCTCCACATCCTCCATGGTGCGGCCAGGGCCAAGATAGGCAGTCACCGCCTTTTCGATATCACGCGCCTGCAGCACGGTGTTGCCACGCACCAGGTACTCGTTGATGGTGACCCGGGCGGCCGGCGCCGGTTCCACAGGCGCTGCAGCTTGTGCCGTATCCGCCGTGGTCGCGGGAGTACTCTGCGCGCTGGCCAGCGGAATCACGCACAACAGGAAGAACGGTAGCGGCGCCCAAGCCAGCGCCGGAAGATTTGAAGACATCAGTGGCTTCTCAATGCGGAAAGTGGTGCCGATGCAGCGGATCCCCGGTGCGTACATCGGCCGGCGCCGCGTGCGGGCGCTGCGTATGCGGAAAGTGTGTGCATCAGCGGTAACAGCCGTATTGCACCTGCAAGGCAATTGCATGTGGCCAGGCGTGCGTGGTCACGACCACCCCCCTTTGGCCCCCCCAGCCCCGGCCATGGCAAAACAGCCGCGTGGGGGTTGAAGGGTGGAGACCGGCGCGGTGGTAGCGGTTAAAACTGCCCAAGCCCCCCCCCAACACCA
>NZ_JBRREF010000029.1:0-53068 GCF_056760135.1 Stenotrophomonas sp. STEN023
GGCCCGGCCCCACCCCATCGCCCCCCGCCCCCCCCCCGCCCTTGCGGGGCACCAACGGGGGGCTCAACTCCCCCCCCCCCCTTTCCCGCCGGGGCATGGGGAGGGTTGGGGAGGGGTGCTTTTAAAACTTTAAGGCTCAAACCCCAGCAACAACGGATCATGGTCCGAGCTGCGCCACGGCCCCGGCACATTGCGGCCCTGATAACCAACCTCGTCCGCCTCATCGGCATTGATATGCCACTCAGCCGCACCCTTCAACCGCGCGACCATGCCCGGGCTGAGCAAGGCGTGATCCAGGCGACCGGTCAAACCGTTGTAGACATAGCTGTAAGGCTGCTGCACGCCGGCCACCTTGAACGCGTCCTGCCAGCCATCGGCATTCAAGGTGCGGATCGGGTCTTCCATCGCATAGGCGTTGAAGTCGCCCAGCAACACTGCATCACGGCTGCCGCTACCGGTGGGATCGCCCTGCAACCAGCTGTGCAGCAGCTTGGCTGACTCCACCCGGGTCGCGTTCCAACAGCCTTGGCCGTCATTGCGATCGGCATCATCGCCGCTCGCTTCCGAGCAACCCTTGGACTTGAAGTGGTTGGCCACCACCACGAACGGGGTGCCCTTGCGGCCCATGCGGAAGGCCTGCGCCAACGGCACGCGGCTGCGTTCGCCAAACGGCTCGCGCTCCAGCACCGCCGGCTTGCCGACCGGGCTCACCCTTGAAGCGCGATAGATGATGCCAACGCGAATCGGATTGTCGCCCGGACCCTTGCCAGCATCGACAAAGCGCCAGTCGCCGTCCTTGCCCTGCGCTGCATTGAGCGCACGCACCAGCTGATCGATCGCCGAGCCCGGGCCGTAGCCATCGTTCTCCAGCTCCATCAGCGCGGCAACGTCGGCATTGAGGCTGCCGATGGTGGTGATCAGCTTGGCCTGCTGCGCCGCCTGCTGCTCGGCGGTCTTTGCGCCACGCAGGGTCGGATAGCCACCGCCCTTGCCGTCGCCGTTGAAGTAATTCTCCAGATTGAACGCAGCGATGCGCAGGCCGCCGGCCACCGTCGGTGCCTGCTGCGGGCGCTCGGCATCCACCACGACCGGGGCGGTCAGCTGCAGCCGGTAGCCGCCATCAAAGCGCTGGTCGACGATGCCCTGCACCTCGCGCAGCTGCGCGCCGCTGCGCAGCAGCTGGTCCGGCGCCAGATACGGCACCGCGCCCGGATCGCGCTTGCCGCTGGCATCGTCCAGACGCAGGCGGCGGCGGTTGTTGTCGGCAATCACCGCGGCTTGTTCCGGGCTGCCGGCGGCGGCCACTTCGCTGGGCTGCCACAGGCGGCCGCCGAAGGCAGCGGTCAGTTCGCCATAGCGCGACAGCTGGTCCTGACCGGCCAGGGTCAAACCGGCCGGGATGCTTACCTGCATGCCCTCCAGCGTCTCCCAGTTGGCCGGCACATCGGTCAACACCAGCGCTGCCGGCAGCGGTCGCGCGGTGGCCGGGCTGACCGTCTGCGCCTGCAGCGTGGTCAGGCCCTGCCCGCTCTTGCCGGCGGCCTGCTCATCGACGGTGCCGGTGATGCGCAGCCACTGGCCGACCTGCACGGCCTGCTCCTTGGGCAGGACCACGAACAAGGCATCTGACGTATTGGCATCGCCGTCGCCAGCGTCCTGCACGAAGATGCCGCCGATGCCATCTCGCATGTCGGCGGTCACCGCGCCCTCGATGGTGACGGTCTTGCCCGCGTACGGGCTGTGATCAGACGCGCCCTGCACGCTGCCAATCGGCAGCACCGCGGTCTTGGCGGGGGCGGCCAGCGCCGCGCCGGAACAGGCGGCAGCCAAGGCCAGGGCAAGCAAAGTAGGGGTACAACGCATGAACGCACTCCGGGGAAGACGGAAACACAAAGCGCCGCCCTGCTGGGGCGGCGCCGGCTATTCTGCAGCAATCAGGTCTGTTGCCAGCTGCGTGAGTCTGGCGGCTTTCTATTTCAGATTGGACAGCATCCAGTCCACGGCGGCGTGGATCTGCTCCTCGCTGAGCCCGGCGTTGCCACCCTTGGGCGGCATGATGCCGCCGTCCGGGCCGGTATAGCCCTCGATGGCGTGCTTGTAGAGGGTGTCCTTGCCCTGTGCCAGGCGCTTGTCCCAGTGGCTGTGATCCAAGGTCGGCGCATTGCCGACGCCATTGGTGTGGCAGGCGGTGCACAGGTTGTCGAAGATGGTCTTGCCGTCCAGGGTGCCGCCATAGGCACCGCTGGCGGCTGCAGCTGCGGCGGCCGCAGCGGAGGCGGCAGCCTGCGCGGACGCACCGGTGGCACCGGCATACACCGCACCGATCGGCGCGATGCGATCCTCGATGCGCTTGGCCGCGGTCGGTGAGACTTCCTTGGGAATGACGTGCTGCAGGTAGGACGCGAAGATGATCAAGCCAATCGTGATGACGGCCAGGATGGCGATCACGATGGAAAAGCGTTTCAGGAACTCAAGGTCGTAATTCCGCACGTCTCATCACCCCGGGCGAGTTGTCGGTGGACCAGCAGCTGCTGGGCGAGTATAGACCAGCGTCCGCCCGCTCCCGCAATGCCATGAACACGCGCAGATGTGCGGCATTGCAGCATCCAGCGGCAGTTGCAGCGCTTACTGTGGCAAGGCTGCACCGGCAGCGCGCAGGCACAGCGCGCCGATCGCCGTGACCAGATGTTCGCCATCGCGCAGGCCATCGCGGCTGGGCGCAGTCGGCCCAACCAGCGCTTCGGTGAAGGCACCGACGATGCAGGCCGCGCTGATATCCAGATCCTGCGCGGGCAGTTCACCGGCACGCACGCCGTCTTCGAGGATGCGCTTGAACACATCACCGAACAGACGCCGGCAGCGGATGCGCTCGGCTTCCACTTCCGGGTCCACCGGCTCGGCGATGAAGGCATAGGCCAGGCCAGGCCCGGCCATCGCGCGGCGCACGAACGAGGCCACTGCCCGCTGCAGGCGCTGCGGCGCCGGCAAGGGCTCATCGGCAATGGCGGCCAGGATCTGCAGCTCGTGCTCCACGGCGAAGGTCAGCACCTCGACGAACAGCTCGGCCTTGGACGGGAAATGCCGGTAGATCAGCCCGGTCGACACCCCCGCCTCGGCCGCCACCGCGGTGATCGGCGCATTGCGGTAGCCGCCTGCGGCGACCAGCCGCCGGGCCGCGACCAGGATCCGCTCGCGGTTGCCCGCCAGCCGTTTTTCCATCAATTCCGAGCGCTTGTAAGCCATTTGTTGATTCTATGTTCAATTTTTGAATTTGTATTCACTTTTTACCCGGGAGCCGCTAGGCTGCGCGCAAACGCCCGTGCCGACGGCCTGCCCGTCCTCCCAACCCGGTGCGCCCCTTATCGCCAAGCAGTACCGGAGCCAGCCATGCACGTCCCCACCCTGAATTTTGATCTGGGCGAAGAAATCGACATGCTGCGCGAAAGCGTGGCGCAGTTTGCCGCCGCCCACATCGCACCGCTGGCCGCCGAGGCCGACGCCAGCAACCACTTCCCCAACCAGCTCTGGCGTCTGCTTGGCGAACAGGGCCTGCTGGGTATGACGGTGGAAGAAGAATACGGCGGCAGCGGCATGGGTTACCTGGCGCACGTGGTGGCGATGGAGGAAATCTCGCGCGCTTCCGGCGGCATCGGCCTGTCCTATGGCGCGCACTCCAACCTGTGCCTCAACCAGCTGCGCAAGAACGCCAGCGAAGCGCAGAAGCACAAATACCTGCCCAAGCTGTGCAGCGGCGAACACGTCGGCGCACTGGCGATGAGCGAGCCGGGTGCGGGTTCTGACGTGGTATCGATGAAGCTGCGCGCCGATCTGCGCGGTGACCACTACGTGCTCAACGGCAACAAGATGTGGATCACCAATGGTCCCGATGCCGACGTGCTGATCGTCTACGCCAAGACCGACCCGGACGCAGGCTCGCGCGGCATCACCGCCTTCATCATCGAAAAGGGAATGAAGGGCTTCTCCACCGCGCAGAAGCTGGACAAGCTCGGCATGCGTTCGTCCAACACCTGCGAGCTGGTGTTCCAGGACTGCGAAGTGCCGGTCGAGAACGTGCTGGGTGCAGTCGGTGGCGGCGTCAAAGTGCTGATGTCCGGCCTGGACTACGAGCGCGTGGTGTTGTCGGGCGGCCCGCTGGGTCTGATGTCGGCGGCGCTGGATGTGGTGCTGCCGTACGTGCATGAGCGCAAACAGTTCGGCGAAGCGATCGGCACCTTCCAGCTGATCCAGGCCAAGCTGGCCGACATGTATGTCGGCCTCAATGCCTGCCGCGCCTATGTGTATGCGGTGGCCAAGGCCTGCGACCAGGGCCGCACCACCCGCCAGGACGCGGCCGGCGCGATTCTGTACTCGGCCGAGAAGGCGACCTGGGCGGCGGGTGAAGCGATCCAGATCCTCGGCGGCAATGGCTATATCAACGAGTATCCGGCTGGGCGCTTGTGGCGTGATGCCAAGTTGTACGAGATTGGTGCGGGTACTTCCGAGATCCGCCGCATGTTGATTGGGCGGGAGTTGTTTCAACGCACGATGTAAGTGACGCGAAGCAGAAGCTAAAGCGAAATCAGAGCCCCTCTCCCGTTTACGGGAGAGGGGTTGGGGTGAGGGGAAGCTTCTAGCAAGCAGACCCGATGCTTTTAGAAGCTCCCCTCATCCGCCCCTGCGGGGCACCTTCTCCCGCAGGCGGGAGAAGGAATGCAACAGCAGGGCAAAGCAAAAGCAAAAGCCAAGCAAAAGCCAAGCAAGAGCAACAGCAACAGCAACAGCAAAAGCCACAGCAAAAGCCACAGCAAAAGCAACAGCAAAAGCCACAGCAAAAGCATCAACCCTGCCGCCATGTTTCCGCGCGCAGACCAGCTCCAGAATCCAGGACCTCGGCCATGACCGTACTCACCTCCCAACTGCAACCCGGCAGTGACAGCTTCGAAGCCAACCGCGCCGCGATGCAGGCCCAGGTCGATGATCTGCGCGCCACACTTGAAGCCACCGCGCGTGGCGGCAGCGATGCAGCCCGGGCCAAGCACAGTGCGCGCGGCAAGCTGCTGGTGCGTGAACGCATCGATGCCCTGCTCGATCCCGGCAGCCCCTTCCTTGAGGTCGCGCCGCTGGCCGCGCACGGCATGTATGCCGATCCCGTGCCCGGCGCCGGCATGGTCGCCGGCATCGGCCGCGTCTCCGGCGTGGAATGCCTGATCGTCGCCAACGATGCCACGGTCAAGGGCGGCACCTATTACCCGGTGACGGTGAAGAAGCATCTGCGCGCGCAGGAAATCGCCCAGCAGAACCGCCTGCCCTGCATCTATCTGGTCGACTCCGGTGGTGCCTTCCTGCCCTTGCAGGACGAGGTCTTCCCGGACCGCGACCATTTCGGCCGCATTTTCTACAACCAGGCCAACCTGTCAGCGCAGGGCATACCGCAGATTGCCTGCGTCATGGGCAGCTGCACGGCGGGCGGCGCCTATGTGCCGGCAATGAGCGATGAGACCGTCATCGTCAAGGAACAGGGCACCATCTTCCTTGGCGGCCCGCCGCTGGTGAAGGCGGCAACCGGTGAAGTGGTCAGCGCCGAAGAACTCGGCGGTGCCGACGTGCATACGCGCATCTCCGGTGTTGCCGACCATATGGCCGACAATGACCTGCAGGCGCTGGCCCGTGTGCGTTCCATCATCGCCAACTTGAACTGGCGCAAGCCCGATGCAGGCGTTGCGCTGCAGGCCAGCGAGGCGCCGCTGCTGGATGCGCATGAGCTCTACGGGGTGATTCCCGCCGATACGCGCAAGCCCTACGACGTGCGCGAGGTGATCGCGCGCATCGTCGATGGTTCGCGTTTCGATGAGTTCAAGCCGCGCTACGGCAACACGCTGGTGACCGGCTTCGCGCATGTGCATGGCCACCCGGTCGGCATCATCGCCAACAACGGCATCCTGTTCTCGGAGTCCGCTTTGAAAGGCGCGCACTTCATTGAACTGTGCTGCCAACGCAATATCCCGCTGCTGTTCCTGCAGAACATCACCGGCTTCATGGTCGGCCGCAAGTACGAGCACGGCGGTATTGCCAAGGACGGTGCCAAGCTCGTCATGGCGGTGGCCAATGCACGCGTGCCGAAGTACACGGTGGTGATCGGCGGTTCGTTCGGCGCCGGCAATTACGGCATGTGCGGTCGGGCGTATTCGCCGCACTTCCTGTGGATGTGGCCGAATGCGCGCATCGGGGTGATGGGTGGTGAGCAGGCAGCCAGTGTGCTGGCCACGGTCAAGCGTGATGGTATCGAGGCCAAGGGTGGGGCGTGGTCTGCAGAGGAAGAAGACAGCTTCAAGCAGCCGATCCGTGATCAGTTCGAGTCGCAGGGTCATCCGTATTACGCGAGTGCGCGTTTGTGGGATGACGGGGTGATCGATCCGGCGGATACGCGGCGGGTGCTTGGTCTGGCCTTGGCTGCCAGTCTCAATGCGCCTGTGCAGGACACGCGGTTTGGTGTGTTCCGGATGTGATGGCGTGAACATCGCTCTGACAGCAACAGCAAAGGCTTTCACTCCCCTGCGGGGAGCGAGTCACTTTTCTTTGCTTGTGCAAAGAACAAGTAACCAAAAGAAAGCACACCCGGACGCACGCCCGACCCGCTACGCGGCTCGGGTCCGCAGTCTGGCTGGACATTTTTCGACGGCACATCCATGTACCGTCGAAAAACGACGCGCGTCCTGCGCGTCGCCCTTCGGGTATTCGTCCATCCAGCCTGCCGTGCTCTACGGGGCCCTGAAAATCCAAATCAACAGCAAAACCGTCACGTTCTGCATGCTGCGGGGAACACCATGTTCAACAAAATCCTGATCGCCAATCGCGGTGAAATCGCCTGCCGCGTTATTGCTACCTGCCGTCGTCTTGGCATTGCTACCGTTGCGGTGTATTCCGATGCCGATCGCAATGCGCGGCATGTGCGTCTGGCTGACGAGGCCATCCATATCGGTGCCGCGCCGGCTGCCGAGAGCTATCTGCGCGCCGAGGTCATTCTCGAAGCCGCGCGTCGTAGCGGTGCGCAGGCTATCCATCCTGGTTATGGATTCCTGTCCGAGAATGCTGGCTTCGCACGGGCCTGTGATGCTGCTGGCATCGTGTTCATTGGACCGCCGGCCAGCGCCATCGATGCGATGGGCGACAAGAGCTCGGCCAAGGCGCTGATGCAGACCGCCAACGTGCCGCTGACGCCGGGCTATCACGGTGAGCGGCAGGAGCCGGAGTTCCTGCGCGCGCAGGCCGATGCGATTGGTTATCCGGTACTGATCAAGGCCAGCGCTGGTGGTGGTGGCAAGGGCATGCGCAAGGTCGAGGCCAGCGCCGACTTCGAGGCTGCACTGGCCAGCTGCCAACGCGAGGCGCAGGCCTCGTTCGGCAATGCCCATGTTCTGGTGGAGAAGTACGTCGAGCGCCCGCGCCATATCGAGATCCAGGTGTTCGGCGACAGTCACGGCAACGTGGTCTACCTGTTCGAGCGCGACTGCTCGGTGCAGCGGCGCCACCAGAAGGTACTGGAAGAAGCACCCGCGCCCGGCATGACCGCCGAACGTCGCGCTGCGATGGGCAAGGCGGCTACAGATGCAGCACACGCCGTTGGCTACGTCGGCGCAGGCACGGTGGAGTTCATCGCCGGGCCGGATGGCGATTTCTATTTCATGGAAATGAACACCCGTCTGCAGGTCGAGCACCCGGTCACCGAGCTGATCACCGGCACCGATCTGGTCGAGTGGCAGCTGCGCGTGGCCGCTGGCCAGCCGCTACCGAAGACGCAGGAACAGCTGCAGATCCATGGTCACGCGATCGAGGCTCGGCTATACGCCGAAGACGCCGACCGTGGCTTCCTGCCCTCCACCGGCACGCTGCGCCATCTGCGCCTACCGCAGGCCAACGCCCATGTGCGCGTGGATGCGGGTGTTGAGCAAGGCGATGCCATCACCCCCTACTACGATCCGATGATCGCCAAGCTGATCGTCTGGGACGTGGACCGTGCCAGCGCCTTGCAGCGCATGCAGCAGGCCTTGACGCAGTGTCAGGTCGTCGGCGTGACCACCAATGCCGCCTTCCTGCGCCGGCTGGTGCTGACCGACTCCTTCCGCACCGCCAATCTCGATACCGCGCTGATCGAACGTGAGCGTGAGGCGCTGGATATCCACCACGTTGCTGCCAGTGACAATGATTGGGCGCTGGCGGCTGTGCTCGCTGTAGCCAACGATAGGCTGCACGACAACGACGCATCCCCTTGGGCAATCGCCGACAGCTGGCGCCTCACCGGCCCTGCGGCACGTTCGGTGACGCTGGAACATCTGGAGCAACGCAAGCAGCTGCAGGTGCGCGACAGCGCCAACGGCTGGCGGGTGCAGGTCGGCGATGCATCGATCAGCGTGACCGGGAAAGCCGGCAGCGCTGGTTACGCCCTGCAGCTGGGCGAACGCCTGCAGCGCGGCCACGCGATCCGCGAAGGCAATATCCTCTACGTGTTCGGAAACGAACAGCAGCAGCGCTTCAACATCCACGACCCGGTCGCCGACGCCGACAACAGCAACGACCACGGCGGCAGCCTGCTGGCGCCGATGCCCGGCCGCGTCGTCACCCTGCTTGTGCAGCCTGGCAGCACGGTCAGCCGCGGCACGCCGCTGCTGGTGATGGAGGCAATGAAAATGGAGCACACCCTGCAGGCACCTGCCGACGGCACCGTGCATGGCTTCCGCGCCAAGGCCGGGGATCAAGTAGCCGACGGCGCGGTGTTGGTGGATTTCGAAGCGGGCTGATTGCCCGCCACCGTCGCGCAAAGGTACTGGCGATCAACCAGTAGACACCCGCTGCCAGATCCGGCCTGCAGGGTCCAACTCTTCCTCGCGCATGACCTCGGAACGCCAGCCGAACCCACAAACGGCTATCGCTCCATCAACCATTGGATCCAAGAGCAACAATCGCTCCAACTCCTTCTCATTGATGGCGGCAGTAACGAATGCTCCTAGACCCCGTTTCGTGGCGGCAACATACAGAGCCTGAGACACGTGACCAGCGTCGAGGGTCACGGCTCGGTATGCCTTGGTGTGACGCCTGTACTTCCAGAAGCTGCGCTGGAATCGACAGACGAGGGCAATGATCACCTGGGCACCTGCGAACCATTGCTGGCCAGCCAACAGCTGGAGCGAGAACTCATCAAGGCTGCGGGGTTGATCGGTAATCCGAGCCAGCTCATGCGCGACAGAATGATAGTGATACACGCCCGGCGGCAGACCTTCTACGTTCTGAGCAACGATGTAAGCCTCCAGCGGGTGCAAGCCACCACCTGAAGGTACATTTTTCTTGAGGAATCTGACACCAGGCTCACTCTCGACCGTTGCTTGCGCCATCAAGACGTCCTGCAGTATTACCGCCATGTCATAAAAAGAAACCGACTTCCTCGGATCATAATTTCTGCATGTCACGCGACGGGCGAGAGAATCATCATCCGCACCCTCGCTTGAACGCGGCAACGCAATGGAATCGGCATGACGTGGAGGAGCCTCGGGCGGAGGGCGACCAAAACGGGAAACCAGCGCTTGTGTGGTCGTCATTCCTCTCTGCTCCATTTCGCCAACACTGTCGACTGAATCCCAGCGCGAGTGCCGGTGGTAGATCGCAGAAAGCGGCCACCAGTTTCCAGATCTAACCTGTTGATCAGCTTGCGCTTGCGATGAGGCTACGTCGCCCTCCAGCAATAGCAGACCATGATTCACCAAGACCATCGCGCGAGCACGCATCTCACTTTCTATGGGCATGGGCTGCCATTGCTCCGCGCTGCTGCTAAGCAGCAGCACGCAGGTATCGATATCCAAGGTGCAAACGGCGTCATTGTGCGCCGAATAAACTCGAATTCGCTGCACGTTCTGCAGTCCGAGCTCCCCAGAGAGCAACGCCTGCAAGGACACCACCGATTGATCCTCTGGAGAGACAAATACTGCGTGGCATCGCCGATACCTCATCTGGTTCCGCACCTATTTTTAACTGCTCACAACCTACCAGACACCAACAAGAATTGATCCTGTCCGGCACCATGCATCCGCAAACGTATGGACTCCGGCACTTCGGCCAAAAAGACACCTTTTCATGCTCGTAAGAGACGCTCAACTGAGTCCTTCACGAGGCACGCTACGCTATCAACGCCCCGGATCTATAGCCAATTGAAATAATCGTATATAAAGGACACATGCCTCAGGCTGACACGATCTTGAGTCTGCAGTGCCCGAAAGGCAACGCTAGCTGTAGCAGAGACAAGCAAATCGCCACAGCGCCTTCATGAGTACCACTACTTCCATTCAAGGAATGATCGATGAGCACTGAGAAGAGCCCTCTCTCCACCGACGACGCGGTAAAGCTATTGGATTTACTTTGCACCGATGATGTCTTTCGCCAAGAGTTTTCTTCCAACCCTGCAACGGCCATGCAACGGATCAGCCCGGAGGCGGCCTACTCGTGCAGAGCTTGCGCATTCATTGGCATTTTGGCCAGCAAGAGTGATTTTGAACGCCTACGGAACTCGCTTCTGGATCAGCTCGAGACCGCACCAGCTTTTCGCAATCCGCATTCCTTCGCCCTGGGAACAGGCGAAGAACTGATGCTACTCAGAAGCAGCCCAGCGCTCAGAACTACTCGAAGCGCGAATAACTCCCTCTGATATCCGCCTACGCAGTACGCCATTTGGCGCCAAGCCGCGTGACGGTACAGCTTCAGCGATGGATTTTCTCAGATAGCATTGCGGAAGTGACTCTTTTGAAGGACTAGTGAAACCATCGTCCACTCCACCTGAGAGCCAATTTGTTTGCAGGGAAACAATGCCTGGGAGAACAAGGCACCGGCTGCCTTGACATCAACCGCGTCGCTACAAGCACGACATCCCGCGAATCGATCACACCCAGCAACCGGCCACTACTCGAGGAACCGCTCAGATGCTGAACATCAAGAAGCCCCTGTCAACCAAAGACTCGCTGAAGCTATTGGACCTACTTTGCAATGACGATGATTTCCGCACCGCGTTCACTGCATCCCCAGCCGTAGCGATGCAGACAATCAGCGCTGAGGCTGCAGAATCGTGCAGTACTTGTGCGCTTCTATTGCCATTGGCCAGCAAACGGGAGTTTCAAAAATCGTCACAGGCGTTACTTTCTCATCTGCAAGAACATGCAGCTTTCTACATCCCTCATTGCTTTGTCGCCAATGAAATCACCCCTGCGCTGCGTCTCCACGCTACCCAGAGCTCGCCGGATGGATTGAGCCAAGGTTGGTGCACACCTGCTTAGGCACGATTGTTTCGCACCAGCGGTTTTTTGACCTCGGAAGCAGGGGGCGTAGAGCTTCCCCCCTGCTTCCATGTGAGGCAGTACAACTACCTTTCACTTGAAGCGCAAGTATCCATGAGCAGCATGTTTTTATTTCCAGTTCGGCGGAGCATATTGGCTGTATAGAGCGAACAGCTAAACCGATGGAACCACTCCCTTCCACACCCATCCAGCTGGATCCAACTCCGCAACACTCATCTCAGTTGAACGCCAGCCAAAACCACAGACCGCCAACGCCCCTTCAACCATCGGATCCAGGCCCAACAGTCCATCGACCTCAACTTCGTTGATAGCGGAAGTTACGAAAGCACCGAGACCATTGAAGGTTGCCATCGTGTAGAACGCCTGCGAAACATGCCCGGCATCCAGCGTTACTGCCCGATAAGCTTTGGCGTGATTCCTGTACTTCCAGAAACTGCGACCAAAACGGCATGCAAGCACTATCACCACATGCGCGGATGCAAACCAGGACTGCCCTGCCAACAATCGCTCGCAGAACGCATCCAGGTCCCTTGGTTGCTTGGACACAGGCGCCATCTCATGGGCGACAGAATGGTAGTGATAGAGCCCCCGTGGTAGACCGTCGACGTTTCGGGCGACGACGTAAGCTTCCAGCGGATGCAGGCCACCCGCCGAGGGAACATTCTTCTTCAAGAACCTGACACCCGGCTCGGTCTCAACACATGCCTGGGCCTTCAGCACGTGCTGGAACATCTGTGCCAGCAGCTCCAAAGACAACGATTTGCTTTGATCGAAATTTCGGCACGTTGCTCTGCGCGCCAACAGCTCTTCCATGGGACCGCTTTCGACTTCTGGCAGTGGCGTCGCCCCAGCTTGCCTAGCCGGTGCTTCTTCCGGTGGCCCCCCGAGCTTCCTCACCAGATCAGCAGCCGTTAGCATCTGCTTGCTCTCCATATCCGAAACGCTATCCACACCGCTCCAACGTGAATGCCGGTAGTGGATGGCGGAAAGTGGCCACCAATGTCCCTCCCTGAGCCGCTGGTCAGCGTCTCGCGGCAAGGATGGCTCACCGTTGTCGACCAGCAACAAACCCTTCTGCACCAGCTCCATTACCAGCGCCATCGATGCTTCGTCATCGGGCATGGGCTTCCATTGTTCGGCACTGCATGCAATCAGAAAAGTGCAGGCGGCACTTTCGATAGTACAGGCCTCATCCAAGTGCGCCGCCCGGACAACCAGGCTGTTCTCAACACGAATTCCAGTGCCGCCAGCAAGCAAGCTTTCAAAAGAGAAAGATACATCTTCTTCCGGGAAGACCGCCATGGCATGACAGCGGCGGAACTTTGTTTCTTTCATATGAAAACCTTCAATTTAGCGAACTCGCCCAGCAAGACTAGCGCCGGACTGATCATGGATCTTGCCAGCAATGGCCGACCGATAGCCACCTGATGGCATCCCCCTTTCGTAACAACAATTTCCTAAAGTGCAAAGCTGATACGCCGCTATAGTTCCGGACCCACCCAATAAGAAAAAAAGATATGTCGACCGAGAAATCACCGCTCACAAAGGCACAAGCCATCGCCCTTCTTGACCTCCTGATCGAAGACTCCGCATTTCGCCAGGAGTTCCAGTCCAGACCAGCGGACGCACTTGCAAAAATCAGCGAAAAGGCAGCCGCTTCGGCCTCTGAATGTGCTGTTCCTGGCGAGCTCGCCGCAATCGAAGATCTCGCCTCCGCAAGGGACCGGCTGATTGAGCACTTGACTACAACAGCGGTGTTTTCTGTCCCGTTCTGTTTTGTCGATGGACGGACCAGCAACTGATCAGCGTTGGACTGAGACGTCGGGAGCTATCCGCGCCAACGCCTTGCAAGCATTGGGCGCGGGAGTTCCTTTGCTGTCAACAACGTTCAAGGTCTGCAGTGTGGAGCTACCTGCATACTCGGCATACGCGCGCCCACGGTGCGTTTTCAGCCAAATTGATTCTCTGGCAAAACCGGCTTCGTCTCCGACGTCCCGATATGCCGCTGCCAGCGCACTGTGCACCTGGAAAAGTTCGCCACCATTGACCATCGCGAGAATCTTTGGCAACGCATCCCTTGCTCCACCTGACAAGCGCACCGCGTTCGCTTCAACCAAGGCTATTAATTCCGTCGCACGCGGATCGCGAATATCCAAGGCAACTCTCTCCAGAGCTCCGCGCTCCACCTCAAAAGTATCGGCAAGGCCCATACGCTGCGCCGAGTAGATCAAGGCCGCAGCGTAGTACAGGCGCGGCCCACGATCGAGCTGTTGCGGCATTGCTGCCTTGTCGAGCAATGGCTTCAGCACCGTCCTTATCTGGGCTGCGGAAACGCAACTTCCTGCTGCAGCGTGACTGGCGATTCGCACCACGGCCAGAACATCACACTCGGCAGTGTCATCACCGCATTGCATTGCTGCTGCATCCACACCTGCCAGCGCCTTGGAAGAGTGCGTCTCGTCGAGGGCGAGAGAAGTCCCCTCCAACCAGCCTCCCGGATTTCCCTGTGGCAGCTTGAGCAGAACATCCCTGGCTTGTTCGAATTGACCGCCCGCGGCCAGCGCGCCGACCAGATAACGATTTCCGCGCCCTTCTGCCAGTACCATGGCCTCGCGCAGAGACACCACAGCCTCCTCTTGTTTACCCTGCACCAGTTGCACCCGGCCATGCAGCAGCAATGCAGCACTGGGAAATTCAACCTGGGGAACATTGACGCGCTCCATCGCGCGCTCGGCTTCCGAATAGCGACCCAACGAAAGCGCCGCGAGCGCAAGATTCGCACTTGCCGCATGGTGATCCGGATACAGATCTGCCAGCATCTTCCACGCACGGAACGTGGTCACCTCGTTTCCGCCGTACAACTCGCTCTTCCAGGCATCCATGTAGAGGGCTTGTCGAGTGCTCAAGCGATCACGCAATCCCTCGGCGAGCGAAAACCTGCTTCGCGCCTCGTCCAACCGCGCGAGACTGACCAAAGAGCGCATCTGGCCTAGGTATGCCATCGCGAATTTCGGATCCAGCCGCGTTGCGACTTCGTAGTAGTCAAGGGACTTCTGCGCGTCCGCCTGCCCATAGGCCAGCTGCGCCGCTGCATATACGTGCAAGGCGTCCAAATTGCTGGTTGCTACCCGCGGCAAAGGTAGAGACGCCTGGCTCAACGCATCGGACCCCTCGCCAAGCCTCAAGCGAATAGCGGCGGCAACTTTATCCAAGGAATTCAGCGCCGAATCGAGCCCGCTGCCATCTGCATACTCGGAATACACAACCCTGCCAGTTCCGGGGTCGACAACATCCATGCTGACGCGCAGCTTTCCATGAACCTCCTGCACACTTGGCATGACCACGGCCCGCGCGCCATCTCGGATGGCAACTTCTTTGGCGGTAGCGCGATCCAGTGGCTGTGCTGGATCCTTGCGCATCTGCCGCAGGGTTTCACGAACTTTCAAGTCACTAACAACGTTCACATGTCGGGACTGCTCAAGACTGATGCGCAGCGCCTGTTGCAAGGCGTCGTCCAGCACCAGGTTGCCGGTCTGGTTGGTGAAGTCCCCCACCACCACCCAATCCCGCTCGGCGAAAGCTATCGCTGGCTCCGGCCGAACCAACGCCCATGCCACGGCGCCGATTGCCACTACCAACATCAACTCGGCGACCAGCGCCGCTGGCCGCCGCCATAGCGGTAGACGCCGCCACGCCTTGCTGGAACGGGCCGGCATGCGCAGTGGAGCGCTACCCGTTGTGCCCACTTCAAACACTTCCTGTGGCGTCGGCAGGCCCTTGAAGTACCAGCGACCGTGCGATTTCCATTGCAGGTTCGCACCGCGCTCGCCGAGCTCACGCTGGCTTGGACGCAACAGTGCTTCGGCCACTGACGAAAGCAGAATCTGATTCGGTCGCGCCAACGCCATCAAGCGGGCCGCTGTGGGCTTGGCCACGCCTTCAACATCCACTGGCTTGGCGCCGGCAGCAACCGCATCCTCATCGTTGCGCCAGAACAGCACGTCGCCGACATGGATGCCGATCCGTGCCTGCAGCGGCAGCTTGCGCTCACTGCCTATCTCGCCCAGCGCATCCAGGTAGTCCAAGGCAAAACCCAGGCCTTGGGCAGGCACATCGAACAGCAGAAACATGCCATCGGAACGGTCGATGAGCCGACCTTTCCAGCGCTGCAGCAGCTGCAGCGCACGCACATCCAGCGTGCGGAACAATTCAGCAGCTGCCGCGTCGCCAATCCGCGCCGTCAGTGCCACCGAGTCACAAAGATCGGTCAGCACCAGCGTCTTGAGCTGGCGTTCGGGTGAGAGCGCGTGGGTCTCGCTGCTCATGCGCTATGCCGGGCTAGCCGTGGTCACCGGACTGCTCCAGGAACCACTGCGCGCGATTGCCGCCTTCGCGCTTTGCCAGATACAGCGCTTGATCGGCGCGCGAATAGGCATCGTTCCAATGATGGTCCTCATCGATCAGCACCATGCCGACACTCAGCGAGCAGGCACCGACCGTTGCGCCGGGATAGGCGATCAGATGGCGCATCGCCTCCAGCACGAACTCAGCGGTACGCGGCAGGCTCTGCGCGTCGGCCTTCATCAGCAACACGCAGAACTCGTCGCCGCCAAGACGACAGGCGATGTCATCCTTGCCGGTCACCGAAGCAAGAATGCGGCCGAAGCATTGCAGCGCGTGGTCGCCGGCAAGGTGACCGTAAGAGTCGTTCAGGCCCTTGAAGTCGTCGCAGTCCAGCAACAACAGCCCTTGCGGGCGATGACCGGAACGATGTGACTTCTGCAGGTAGGCGGTGAGCGCACGGCGGTTGCTGAGCCCGGTCAGGTCATCGCTATAGACCAGCTCGCGGGTGTGGTGCAGTTCGTGGTTGGCGCTGTACAGGTTGCCCAGCGCGGTCTCCAGCTCGTGGTTGCGACGGCTGAGCTGGGCAATCAGGCGCTGCTCGCTGGACACCACGCGTGACAGGGTACGGCGCAGGAAGAACACCACCATCGCCGGGTCCTGATCAATCAGGCGATGGAAATTGACATGGGTGATTTCCAGCAGCACGCTGTCGCAGTTGGCGCGGGCATCACAGGAACGCGGGTGGCGCTCGATCAACAAGCCGAGTTCGCCAAAGAAGTCGTTGCAGCCCATCGGCTTGGGGGCCAGGCCGGCGCCGAAGTCCAGGCTGACCGCACCGCTGACGATGATGAACATCGAGCTGCCCAGGTCACCACGGCGGAACAGCACCTGCTCGGCCTGCAGCGTGCGGCGCACGCCGTACTCGGCAAACAGCGCAAACTCCACCGGCGACAACTGCGCGCGCAGCACCGTGCCTCCCGTCGACGCAGCGACGGAAAGTTCAGACTCCAGTGCCAGACCCCCTGTTCCCATGCCGCTCATTCCCTGCCCCATGGACTGCCCGTCCATGCCAGACGAGTAATCTCGCGAGCCTATCATCAAAACAAGCGGTTTTGTGCGCTCCCACGGCCAATTTCCGCCGGGGTCGGGCGCAAAAAAAGAAGGGGCTCGTAAGAGCCCCTCCAAAACGACCTCGCCAGCGCCCTCAGGCAGCTACTTCAGTCTGAAACTGCTCCTCCTCGGTGGACCCGGTCAGTGCGGTCACGCTGGAGGCGCCGCCCTGGATCACCGTGGTCACATCGTCGAAGTAGCCTGCACCCACTTCCTGCTGGTGCGAGACGAAGGTGTAGCCCTTGTCGCGGGCGGCGAATTCCGGCTCCTGCACCTGCTCCACGTAGTGGCGCATGCCTTCGCCACGGGCGTAGTCGTGGGCGAATTTGAAGGTGTTGAACCAGTTGATGTGGATGCCGGCCAGGGTAATGAACTGGTACTTGTAACCCAGCGCGGCCAGCTCGTCCTGGAACTTGGCGATGGTCTTGTCGTCCAGGTTCTTCTTCCAGTTGAACGAGGGCGAGCAGTTGTAGGACAGCAGCTTGCCGGGGCTGGCGGCATGCACGGCCTGGGCGAACTCGCGGGCGAAGCCCAGGTCCGGGGTACCGGTCTCGCACCACACCAGGTCGGCATGCGGGGCGTAGGCGACACCGCGGCTGATCGCCTGCTCCAGGCCGTTCTTGACCTTGTAGAAGCCCTCGCTGGTGCGCTGGCCGGTGATGAACGGGGTGTCGTTGGGGTCGAAGTCGCTGGTCAGCAGGTTGGCGGCTTCGGCATCGGTACGCGCCAGCACGATGGTCGGCACACCCAGCACGTCGGCAGCCAGACGCGCGGCAGACAGCTTCTGGATCGCCTCCTGGGTCGGCACCAGCACCTTGCCGCCCATGTGGCCGCACTTCTTCACCGCCGCCAACTGGTCCTCGAAATGCACCGCGGCGGCACCAGCGACGATCATGTTCTTCATCAGCTCATAGGCGTTCAACACGCCACCGAAGCCGGCCTCGCCATCGGCGACGATGGGCAGGAAGAAGTCGATCGCATCCTCGGCCTTGAGCTTGCCGTCGATGATGTTCTTCCACTGGATCTCGTCGGCGCGCTGGAAGGTATTGTTGATGCGGCGAACCATGGTCGGCACCGAGTCGTAGGCGTACAGCGACTGGTCCGGGTACATGGTTTCGGAGGTATTGCCGTCGGCGGCCACCTGCCAGCCGGACAGGTACACCGCTTCCAAGCCAGCCTTGGCCTGCTGCATCGCCTGGCCGGCGCTGATCGCACCGAAGGCGTTGACGTAGCCCTTCTTCGAAGCGCCATTGACCAGTTTCCACAGGCGCTCGGCGCCGCGCTTGGCCAAGGTATGTTCCGGCTGCACGCTGCCGCGCAGGCGCACCACGTCGGCGGCACTGTAGGTGCGCTTCAAACCCTTCCAACGCGGGTTGGTGTCCCAGTCCTGCTGCAGGGCGTCGATCTGTTGCTGATAGGTGCTCATCGTGTCGTCCTTAAAAAGATGGTGCTTACGTAAGGGGAAGGGTCAATCGATCTGCCGGTAGGCCGGCAAGGTCAGAAAGTCGGTCAGCTCGTCGGCGCGGCTGAGCTGGTCGAGCAGGCCGATGGCCTGGGTGATGCGGCTGCCACCGGGCAGTGCGGAGGTGTCGCCCAGGCGCGCCGGCAAGGCGCGCAGGGTGCTGGCCAGCAACGCGAAATCAATCGCGGTGCCGTCGTCCAGATGCTGGTTGCCGGCATGCAGCCACTGCCAGATCTGGCTGCGGCTGATCTCGGCGGTGGCGGCGTCTTCCATCAGGTTGTGGATGGGCACGCAGCCATTGCCATCCAGCCAGGCGGCCAGGTAACGCACGCAGACTTCGACGTTGTTCTCGAAGCCGGCGCGGGTAACGGTACCGCTGCACGGCGCAATCAGTTCATCGCGGCTGGCCTGCACGTCACGGCGCAGCACCTGATGCTGGTTGGGACCGGACATGTGCTCGTCGAAGATGGCGCGCGCCACCGGAATCAGTGCCGGGTGCGCCACCCAGGTGCCGTCGTGGCCGGCAGTGACTTCGCGCAGCTTGTCGGCGCGTACCCGTGCCATCGCCTGTTCGTTGGCGGCGGCATCGTTGTTGATCGGGATCTGCGCAGCCATGCCGCCCATCGCATGCGCACCACGGCGGTGGCAGGTCTTGATCAGCAGTTCCGAGTACGCCTTCAGGAACGGCTGGGTCATCGTCACCTGGCCGCGCTCGGGCAGCACCTTGTCGGCATGGCGGCGGAAGGTCTTCAGATAGGAAAAGATGTAGTCCCAGCGGCCGCAGTTCAGGCCGACGATGCGATCGCGCAGCACGTACAGGATCTCGTCCATCTCGAACACCGCCGGCAGTGTTTCGATCAGCACAGTGACCTTGATCTGCCCATGCGGCAGGCCGAGCATGCCTTCGATGTGCGACAGCGCGGTCTCCCACAACGCCGCCTCTTCCATCGACTGCAGCTTGGGCAGGTAGAAGTACGGGCCGCGATCCTTGTCCATCAGGGTCTGCGCGTTGTGGAAGGCAAACAGCGCCGCATCGAACAGGCCGCCGGCAATCGGCTGGCCATCGACCAGTACGTGCTTCTCGTCCAGGTGCCAGCCGCGCGGCCGCACGATCAGCACCGCCTGCTCGTCGAACGGACGCAGCGTGTAGTGCTTGCCCGGGCCCTTGGCGGTAGCCGGCGCGGTGAAGTCCAGATCACCGCGCACCGCCGCCTTCATCGTCTGCTGGCCGGCCAGCACGTTGCGCCAGGTCGGCGAGGTCGAGTCCTCGAAGTCGGCCATGAACACCTTGGCGCCGGAGTTCAGCGCGTTGATGACCATCTTCGGGTCGGTCGGGCCGGTGATCTCGACACGGCGGTCCTGCAACGCGGCCGGGATCGGCGCCACGCTCCAGTCTTCCTCACGGATGACACGGGTGTCGGCACGGAAGTCCGGCAGCCCGCCCTGGTCGAAGAAGGCCTGGCGCTCGCGGCGGGCGGCCAGCCGCGCCTGCCGGCCCGGCTCGACCGCACGGTGCAGCGATACGAGCAGGCCCAGCACGCCGGCCGGCAGCAGCGCGGACTGGCCGGCCAACTGGGTGGTCAGGGTGATGCCCGGGGTCGGGCGGGGGGCGGACTGCGGGGTAGCGACTGCGTGGGCGACGGCGGACATCGGAGGTACCTGCGTATGTCGGGGACTCCAACGTGCGGCCGCAGGTAGGTATTTAACAAAACAGTTTTTGCAATGTTATCTATAAGTTGTGCTAATACTGGCTTCAAGATGCCAACCAAACCGCCCGTAACCCCGCGTTTTTCCTACAAGTCTGATCGGCTCAAGCCGCTGCGGGCGTTCCTGCAGACGGTGCGCCTGGGCTCGGTTTCGCGTGCCTCGGAAGCGCTTTTTGTCAGCCAGCCGGCGGTGAGCCTGCAGCTGCAGGCGCTGGAACGGGAGCTGGGGGTGGTGCTGTTCGAGCGCAGCGGACGCCGTCTGGTGCCCACCCGTGAGGGCCAGCTGCTGTACGACATGGCGCAGCCACTGGTTGAGAGCCTGGACGGACTGCTGCCGCGGTTCCGCGAGAAGGTCAGCGGACTGGACGCCGGCGAGCTCAATATCGCCGCAAATTCGTCGACCATCCTGTATCTCCTGCCCAAGATCGTCGAAAACTTCCGCAAGCAGCACCCGGATGTACGCCTCACCCTGCACAACGCAATCAGCGCCGACGGCACCGACCTGCTGCGCAGCGACGCCGCCGACCTGGCCATCGGCTCGATGATGGATGTACCCGCCGACCTCAGCTACGCGCCGGTCTACCGCTTCGACCAGGTATTGATCACCCCACCCGACCACCCGCTGGCGAAGAAGAAAAACCTGACGCTGGAAGACCTGTCGCCGTGGCCGCTGATCCTGCCACCACGCCGGCAGATCACCTGGCGACTGGTCGACCTGGTGTTCCAGCAGCACCGCGTGCCCTACACGGTGGCGCTGGAGGTCGGCGGCTGGGAGGTGATCAAGCAATACGTGGCGATGGGCATGGGCATCAGCATCGTCACCGCCTTATGTTTGAACGACAGCGACCGCGACAAGCTGGCGACGCGGGCGATGAGCGAGTACTTCCCGTCGCGCAGCTATGGCGTGGTGGTGCGGCGAGGCAAGGTCTTGTCGCCGCAGGCCAGGGCGTTCGTGGAGCTGATCCAACCGGATCTGTTCGCGCCGCGGCAGTACGACGATACCGGGCATTCGGAGCGGTAGTTTTTTTTGCTTTGTTACTTTCGGCTTTGATGCCGCCATTCCCGCGCGCGTGGGAATGGCGAACTGATGATTGGTCGCCAAGGCCTTCGCAGCCTAGACTGCGCCAATGTCCCTGGAACTCCGCCACCTGCGCTACTTCCTGGCTGTCGCCGACACCCTGCACTTCGGCCGCGCTGCGGAACGACTTGGCATGTCGCAACCGCCACTCAGCCAACAGATCCGGCAACTGGAAACCCTGCTTGATGCACAGCTGTTCGTACGCAGTCATCGCCGCGTGCAACTCACCCCCGCGGGTGAAGTGCTGCTGGAACAAGCCCGCGAGATCCTGCAGCGCGTGGACAAGGCGGTCGACACGGTACAGCGCGCACAGCGCGGTGAAAGCGGCGAACTGCGCATCGGGCTGACCCGTGCAACGCCGCTGTCACCGCAGATTCCGCGTGCGATATTCGCTTATCGCCAGCAGCACCCGCAGGTGCAGATGCAGCTGCGCGAAATGAACAGCCTGCGCCAGATCGATGCCCTGCTCGCCGACGAACTGGACGTCGGCATCATCCGCAAACAGGTGCTGCCGGACGAACTGATTGCCAAGCATCTGTTCGATGATCCGTTGGCGCTGGTCGTCCATGCAAGCCACCCGGTACTGCGCGGCAAGGACCCGGCAACCGCGCGGCTGTCGTTGAAGCAATTCGCACTCGACCCGTTTGTAGGCTTCTCACGCGACTCGGGTGCAGGCATCCACGACCACGTGATCACGCTATGCCGCAATGCCGGTTTCAGCCCACGCATCGTGCAGGAAGCGGGCGAGTCATCCACCTTGATCAGCCTGGTTGCTGCCGGGCTTGGCGTATGCGTACTGCCTTCCTCGTGCAGCCATATCCAGGTGGAGGGCGCGTGCTTTGTGGAGTTGGCCGATCGTGGTGCAGCGTCGGAGATCCAGCTGGCGTGGCGGCGTGAAGCGGTGACGCCGCTGCTGCGGCAGTTCATTGCCTTGTTGAAGCGGGAAGTTGCGGGTTGAAGGCCAGAGCGAAGAGCAATAGCAACAACAAAAGCACCCCTCCCAAACCCTCCCCTTGCCTGCGGCAAAGGGAGGGAGCTGGGCTTTGCCCCCTCCCTTGCGCGTAGCGCAGGGGAGGGTTGGGGAGGGGTGCTTTTAGCTTTTAGCTTTTAGCTTTTAGCTTTTAGCTTTTAGCTTTTAGCTTTTAGCTTTTAGCTGCTAACTCTCAGCCCTTCGCCTCAACCAATACCAGGCCCGCCCCCTGCTCCAGCCGACGCCACAACCGCCAAGCCGCCCCCACACCCGCCAGCGTCAACAGCAGACAGAAACCACAGACACCCGCCCAGCCCCAGTGCGTATAGAACACACCGCCCAAGGCACCCAATACGCTTGAGCCCAGGTAGTACGAGAACAGATACAAGGCCGATGCTTCCGCACGCAGTCCACCGGCGCGCACGCCCACCCAGCTGCTGGCCACCGAATGGCCGCCAAAGAAGCCAAACGTCGCCAGCGCGATACCCACGGCCATCGTCGGCAACCACGGTATCGCCAGCAACACGATGCCAGCCAGCACCACGCCGAATGACATGGCCAACACCGGCCCACGCCCAAGCCGGTTGGCCAGCTGCCCCATCCATGCGGAACTGACGCTGCCCACCAGATACACGGTGAAGATCAGCCCGACCACGGTCTGGCTCAAACCGTACGGCGGCGCCAGCAGGTGGTAGCCAAGGAAGTTGTACAAGGTCACGAACACGCCCAGCAGCAGGAAGCCGCAGGCAAACAGCCACGGCAGCGCCGCATCACGAAACAGGCCGGCAAAGCGTGCCGGCAGCTGCATTGGCTCGGCACGCTTCGCACGGAAATGACGCGAAGCCGGCAGCTGTGTCCACAGTGCCACGCTCGCCAACAACGCAATCACACCGACCGCGGCGATACCCGCGCGCCAACCCCAATGGTCGGCCACCACGCCAGCAATCAAGCGCCCGCTCATCCCGCCGACCGCGTTGCCGCCGATATACAGGCCCATCGCCAGACCCAGCGAGCGGCTGTCCATTTCCTCGACCAGCCAGGTCATCGCCACCGCCGGCACACCGCTCAGGCTCAGGCCAAGCAGGGTGCGTAGCAGCAGTATGGTGTTCCAGTCATCGGTCAGTGCGGTGGCGAGCGTGAGCAAGGCAGAAGTGAGCAGCGAAGCCACCATCACCGGGCGCCTGCCAATGCGGTCGGAGACGATGCCCGCGACCAGCATCGCTATCGCCAACACGCCGGTGCTTACCGACAAGGCCAGCGCACTGTTGCCGGCGCTGATGCCGAAGTGGCTGCTGAAGCCCGGCAGCAGTGGCTGCACGCAATACAGCACGCCGAAGGTTGCGAAGCCGGCCATGAACAAGGCCAGCACCGCGCGCCGGAACTCGGGCGTGCCCTGGCGGATGTGGGGGAGTTCGGCAGCCGTGTTCGGCGGGGTGATTGGTGCCAGTGATTCGCTGCAGCTTGTCGTCTTGCTGGTTTCGGGTTGCATTGCTTCTTGGCCTGTAGCGGCAGGCCGGTTTATCGAAGATGCGGGAAGCTTGAACCTGCGGATCGAGTCGATCCATAACCTACTGTGTACGGATTGATATCTAAAGCGTATTGATTCAGCGTCTGCAGCGCCGCAGTACTTGGAACAAGCATCGAAGCACGTCCCTTCTCCCGCCTGCGGGGTTAAGAACAGGCGGTTACGAGCCAAAGGCTCGTGACTGTTCGTACGCCCCGCGTGCTACGCGGGGCTGGGGCGCGGAGCGAGGTGCCCCGCAGGGGCGGATGAGGGAAGCTTTGGGCTTTGGGCTCTAGCTGTTGATCATGGCTTTCAAGCTAGAAGCTTCCCCTCACCCCAACCCCTCTCCCGCAAGCGGGAGAGGGGCTTTAGCAA
The DNA here is from genome assembly GCF_056760135.1 of Stenotrophomonas sp. STEN023. Lineage (NCBI taxonomy): Bacteria > Pseudomonadati > Pseudomonadota > Gammaproteobacteria > Lysobacterales > Lysobacteraceae > Stenotrophomonas > Stenotrophomonas sp. STEN023. Next base: position 23,883 of record NZ_JBRREF010000029.1, read on the forward strand.
AAGCAATGGCAGGCGCTTCGCGCCTCAGCAATCACAGCCCTTCCAACCCGGCTGCTTGCTGGTCTGGCCGATGCCCGGATTGAAGGTATTGCTCGGGTCCAGCTGCTGGTAGAACTGCGCCAGCGCCGGCTTGGCCGGATACAGATGGCCGACGTTGTGTTCGGCCGGGTATTCGGCACCGCGTTCATCCAGCAGCTTCCACATGGCGTGTTCGATCGCCATCGGGTCTTCACCCTTGCGCGCGATGTAGTCCTGGTGGAAGACATGGCACAGGAAGTGGCCGTAATAGAGTTTGTGCAGCAGCCGCGCGTCCAGTTCGGCCGGCAGCTGCTCGAACCAGTCGCGGTCATCGCGGCGCAGGGCGATATCCAGGGCGACGATGTCCTGTACCTGCGCACGATGCACTTCGCGGTAACGCACCGCCGCGCCGGCCACTGCAAACCGGTGCAGGAAAGCTTTGCGGCCCTCGTCCGGCGTGCAGTGGAAGTAAGCGCCTTCATGCCCGGCGAAGAAACCGCGCAACCACTGCTCGGTCGCCGTCGCATCCTGTGCGGAAACCTTGACCAGCAAGTGGTGCTCATAACGCTGCCGGAACTCGCCCATGCGCTTGGGCAGATGCGAGGGCAACAGCCCGGTCAGCAGCTGCATTGCATGATCGGTAACGCCGCGCAGTCCCAATCGCTCGAACCAGCCATCAACCCGACTCTTCAGTGCGAAGGCAGCCGGCACCCGTGCGGTGCCGAGCTTGTCGATCAGCAGGAAGGTGTCCTTGCCGTAGCGCTCACCGATGTCATAGGCGACGCGGTGGATGTACTCACCAGAGATCGGCAGACGCTCGAAGCCGGTCAGTAGCTGGCGGCGGATCGCAGTGAGGCTGCCGGTGCTGTTGCTGCCGATGTAGAACACCTCGGCCGCTTCCTTGGCGAAGGTATCCAGGCGCACCGCGAACACGGCCAGCTTGCCGGCCGACCCTGCGGCTTCGTAGTGACGGCTGGGGTCGGCGTTGAAACGCGCCGGGGTTGCCGCGTCCACCTGCCTTACCTGCTCGGCGTAGCGCGGATCGGAGCCGGCACGATCGCCATCAACACGCACATCGGCAGGCTGGTAATCGCCGGCCTGCAGGCGCTGCAGGATCTCTTCCGGCGTGTCGCCGAGGGCAATCCCAAGATGGTTGACCAGTTGCAGGCGCCCTTCGCCATCAACCTGCGCATACAGCGCCATCTCGGTATAGGCCGGACCACGCCGCACCAGCGAACCACCGGAGTTGTTGCAGACACCGCCCAGTACCGAGGCACCGATGCACGAGGAACCGATCACCGAATGCGGCTCGCGCCCAAGCGGTGCCAAGGTCTGTTCGAGTCGGTCCAAGGTCGCGCCGGGCAAGCACAGCACCTGCCGCCCTTCGTCGAGCAGCTGCACACCGGTGAGCCGCAGCGTGCTGATCAGCACGATTGGCCGCCCGTAGTCATTGCCATCCGGCGTCGAGCCGCCGGTCAGGCCGGTATTGGCCGCCTGCAGAATGATCGCCGCCCCGCCCTGCACTGCCGCCTGCAAGGCGCGCCACATTTCCAGCAAGCTTCCCGGCCGCACCACTGCCAGCACGGCGCCATCGCCAAAGCGGTAACCCTTGCGGAAGCGCCGCGTCGCCTTGTCACCAGTCAGTACATGGGCATCACCAACGGCTGTGCGCAACTGCGCCAGCAGTGTCTCGTTCGCACTCATGCCAGGTTGACCAGCGAGTCGCGGCTGATATCGGCAATACGGCGCGCGCCGGTCAGTGTCATCGCCACGCGCATTTCCTTGGCGATCAGGTCCAGCAGATTGGCGACACCAGCCTCGCCCTGTGCCGCAAGCGCGTAGACGAAGGCACGGCCGAGCAGCACACTGTCTGCACCGAGCGCGAGCATGCGCACCACGTCCAGGCCGGTGCGGATGCCGGAGTCGGCGAGGATTTTCAGATCGCCCTGCACCGCGTCTGCAATCGCCGGCAAGGCGCGTGCGGTGGACAGCACGCCATCAAGCTGGCGACCACCATGATTGGAAACCACGATGCCGTCGGCACCAAAGCGCACCGCATCGCGGGCATCGTCCGGATCGAGAATGCCCTTGATCACCATCGGTCCCTTCCAGAACTCGCGGATCCATTCCAGGTCTTTCCACGAGATCGACGGATCGAAGTTGTTGCCCAGCCAACCGATGTAGTCCTCCAGCCCGGTCGGGCTGCCGCGATAGGCGGAGATGTTGCCCAGATCATGCGGGCGACCGAACAGGCCAACGTCCCAGGCCCAGCGTGGATGAGTCATCGCCTGGCCGATGCGGCGCATGCCGGCATTCGGGCCACTCATGCCCGAATGCGCATCGCGGTAGCGCGCGCCCGGCACCGGCATGTCGACGGTGAACACCAGCGTGGTGACACCGGCAGCCTGCGCACGCTCCAGCGCATTGCGCATGAAGCCGCGGTCGCGCAGCACATACAGCTGGAACCACATCGGCCGCTTGATCGCCGGCGCCACCTCTTCGATTGGGCATACCGACACCGTCGACAGCGTGAACGGAATGCCGCGGCTGTCCGCCGCGCGCGCCGCCTGCACTTCGCCGCGGCGCGCATACATGCCGGTCAGGCCGACCGGTGCCAGCGCAACCGGCATTGCCAGTTTTTCGCCGAACAACTCGGTTTCCAGGCTGAGCTCGGACATGTCGCGCAGGATGCGCTGGCGCAGCGCGATGTCGGACAGGTCGGAAACATTGCGTTTGAGCGTGTGCTCGGCATACGCGCCGCCATCGATGTAGTGGAACAGGAACGGCGGCAGACGACGCTGCGCGGCCGCACGGTAATCGGTGGAGGCGGAGATGATCATGGGTCAACCGTGGGGGGAAGGAAGCCGCGAGGCCCGGGCGCGCCGTGCCTCGTCTTCATCGAGCGTGCGCAGCGTGGTGTGCACGAACTCGAGATGGGTATGCGCTGCGGCACGCGCACGCTCGGGGTCGCCAGCCAGTACCGCATCCATCATTTCGCGGTGCTGGTCGGACAGAGGTGAGAAAGTCGTCGATGCGGTGTAAAGCTTCTCGCGGCTCTGCGAGATATTGGTCTGCAGCAGCTCGAACAGGCCGCGCATCACCTGCAGCAGCACCAGGTTGTGCGAGGCCTCGGCGATGGACAGATGGAAGGCCGCATCGGCGCGCGCCTCGCCAGCCGGGTCGTCCTTGCCGTGCGCGTCCATCATGGTCTGGAAGGCGTGCGCGATGCGCGTGCGGTCCTCGTCGGTAGCCCGCAATGCCGCATGCCAGGCGGTTGCACCTTCCAGCGCGTGGCGGATCTCCAGCACGTCGAAACGGTATTCGGGATCGCCCTGGAACAGCGGCAGATACGGCACCAGCGGTTCATCCAATGCCTGCCGCGCACGTGCTGCCGGCTCGGCGACATAGGTGCCACCGCCAACCCGCGCCACCAGCAAACCCTGGCTGCCAAGCTGGGCAATCGCCTCGCGCAGCGCCGTGCGCGATACCCCAAGCTGCACCGCCAGTGCGCGCTCGGAAGGCAGCCGGTCACCCGGCTGCAGTTGTTGTTCGTCCACCAGCACGCGCAGCTGCGCGGCCACCTTGTCGGAAATACGTTGCGTACTCATGCCGACATTGTGGCCCGAAGCTGCCCGGCGTTGGCGGATGCGCGTGGCCATGGCTCAGGGAATCATCCAGGTCAGCCAATAGGCCTGCGCGGTGGTGATCAGGCCGACCATCACGGTGAAGATCAGGCTGTGCTTGACGGTGAAACGGAACAGGTCCGATTCCTTGCCGGCCAGACCCACCGCCGCACAGGCAATGGCGATGGACTGCGGCGAGATCATCTTGCCGGTGACGCCGCCGGTGGTATTGGCAGCGACCAGCAGCACCTCGGACACACCGATCTGCTGCGCGGTGGTCGCCTGCAAGGCCGAGAACAAGGCATTGGACGAGGTGTCCGAACCGGTCAGGAATACACCCAGCCAGCCCAGGAAAGGCGAGAAGAACGTAAATGCCTTGCCGGTATGCGCAAGCGCAAGCGCCAATGTCGCCGACAAGCCGGAGTAATTGGCGATGAAGGCGAAGGCCAGCACCATGCCGATCGAATAGATCGGCATCTTCAGTTCATTGACGGTCTCAGCAAACGTACGTACCGCAGCACGTACCGGCATGCGCGGGTAGACGATGGTGATCACCGCCGCCAACATGATCGCGGTGCCGGTAGCCGAGATGGCATCAAACTTGTACACGGCCTCGTAGGCGGTGGGCGCGTTGACGATAGGCGGCATCTTCTGCACCAGCTGGTCCAGGCCCGGCACCGGCAGCTTCAGCACCCAGTTCTCCAGCGGCCCACCGGCAGCGAACAAGGCCTTGAACGGCTTGATGCTCCACAGCGTGACCATCGCGGTGAGGATCAGGAACGGCGACCACGCCTTGGTGATCTGGCCGGCGCTGTAGCGCGGTGCGGCCGATGCCTGCGCGGCAGCGTCGGCACTGGCCTCGGTTTCGAAGCGGAAGATGCGCTTGGGCTGCCAACGGCGCAGGAACAGCGTCAGGCATACCAGCGAGGCCAGCGAGGCAGTGATGTCCGGCAGCTCCGGGCCGATGAAGTTGGAGGTCAGGTACTGCGCGATGGCGAAGGAGCCGCCGGCAACCAGCACCGCCGGCCAGGTTTCCTTGATACCGCGCCAGCCATCCATGATGGCCATGATCCAGAACAGCACGATGATGGTCAGGAACGGCAGCTGGCGGCCGGCCATCTGCCCGATCTCGAATGCATCCAGCCCGGTGACCTGGCCGGCGACGATGATCGGAATGCCCATCGCACCGAAGGCCACCGGCGCGGTGTTGACGATCAGGCACAGGCCGGCGGCATACAGCGGCTTGAAGCCGAGCCCGACCAGCAACGCGGCAGTGATCGCCACCGGTGCACCAAAGCCGGCCGCACCTTCAAGGAACGCGCCGAAAGCAAAACCCACCATCAACATCTGCAGGCGCTGGTCTTCGGTCACCGACAGGATCGAGGCGCGGATGATGGCGAACTGGCCGGTCTTGACCGAAACCTTGTACAGGAACACCGCGCCGATGATGATCCAGGCAATCGGCCACAGCCCGTACAGGAAGCCGAAACCGGCTGCACCCAGGGCCTGCGACAGCGGCATGCGATAGAACAGCAGCGCCACCGCCAGCGCGATGGCGACGGTGATGGTGCCGGCCAGCCAGCCCTTCATGCGCAGCACGGCCAGGGCGACGAAGAAGAAGGCGATCGGCAACAGCGCGATCAGGCTGGACAGCCAGAGGTTGCCAGCGGGGTCGTACAGTTGTTCCCAGGGCTGCATGCAGGTTCTCGTCAAAGGCGAAAGGCGGCCCACCCGCAGGTGGAGGTTGCCGTGGTCGCGATTATTGGTATTACCAATAATCAAGCAAGCCGACCAACGAGACGCGATTGAATCGCCGTTCCCGCGAAGATCCTATTAGACCATAGGGTTAGTGAAGGTTATTGGTATTACCAGTTAGCAAATTTTGTAGGAGCGGCGTAAGCCGCGAAGCCAACACCAATACAGCCCCCTTTCTGATTGCCATTGCATGCATGCAGATTGCCGGCGCCATCAGCTTCGCGGCTGACGCCGCTCCTACAAGAAAAGACAAAAACGAAGGCAAAAAAAAACGGCACGTCACCGTGCCGGTTTCTTCTTCGCTGTCGCCAGCTACAACCGCCGCCACTCCGGCCCATCACCGCGCCGCCAGTACACGGCCACCGCCTTGCCATAAACCGTATCGGCATCCACCAAACCAAAGAAGCGGCCGTCGAAGCTGTTGCCGCGATGATCGCCCACGACAAGCAACTTGCCAGCCGGAATGGTGATGCCATTGATATCCGGACCACCGCCATCACGCAGATCCAGCTGCACCTGCTTGTTGCCGAACAACTCCCGCGCCACGTCCTGACGCAGCGGTTGCTCGTTGATGGACAGGTAGCCGTCGTGCAGCTGCACACGGTCTCCAGCCACGGCAACCACGCGCTTGATCAAGCGCGTGCCGTCGGCCGGCGAATCAAACACCGCCACGTCACCGCGCTGCGGTGCCTGCCCCGCCAACAGCTGCACATCAGTGAAAGGAACGCGCAGGCCGTAAGCACGCATATCCACCACCACCCGGTCACCGGGTTGCAGGGTGGGCTGCATCGAACCGCTGGGCACCTGGTAGTGATTGGCCAGGCTGTCGCGGGCGGCAAACAGCAGCAGCAACATCACCGCCAAAGGGAAGGCTTCGCGTCGCAGCCAGGCCAGCACTGGATGGGGCGATGCAGGGGACGCAGTCTCATTCATGGCTGATCACCAACTCCGGGGTCTAGCCGAATGGACCGCCGAGGCTGGTCGAAGTTCCCCATGGCCACGGAGCGCTGTCCGCGCACTTTGCTACACAGACTTTACGCCGTCCCGCCCAGCCGCCATGGCGATTTGATGCGGCTGCGGCGCATCGTGGCATCACCGCGCCGCACGGCGCTTGAACGTGGTGCTACATGAGCGTTTTACTGATCCGGCATACCCGCAACCCAGCAGTGCCGGATGCGTCCCTGCTGCCTGCACAACTCGCCGGACAGCCACTGCATTGCCTGCACTGCGGCTCACTGCCGGCGCTGGCCCAATGCCTGCACAACGCGCGTCAGCAAGCGCCGGACTGGGTGCTGATTGAGAACAGCGCCACCGACGATGCACAGTGGGCACTGCACGGCCACGCTGTATGCAACGCCCTGGACGCCTTGCCGGCGCCGTATATCGAAATCGCCAACAACGATGCCGATACGCTGGAAACCCATCTACATCCCCACCACGCCGCAACCGCGGTGGTGGTCTGCAGCACCGGTACCGACGCGGCGCGAAGCCTGTCGCTGGCGATCACAACCCGTCTGATCAGCAATGGACAAGGTGCCTGAGCCATGGCGATCTTCATCGTACGCGGGCCCGATGCCTGTGATGCACTACTGCAGGCTGCTGTGCCACTGCCAAGCCCGGTCATGAATGCATTGGTGCATCGCGCACTCGATGTCGGCATCAGCGTGGCACAGCGCAACTGCCGCTCTGAACAGGAGTTGCTGGACTCACTGTGCGCGGCCGACCACAACCCGGACGACGTGATCCTGCTGGCACCGGCCGCCTGCGTGTACAGCCTGCGCCTGCAGCGCCTGCTGCCGCGCCTGCGCAATGCCTACGTGGAAGTTCACGAGGACGCCAGCGATGCGCCGCAGTCCTGCCTGCCGGAGCATCTTGGCCATCGTCTTGGCATCGCCCAGGGCTACTGTGCGCAAAGCTACGTGCTGGCCATGGAACTGGCGCTGGAGCACCTGTGTTGCAGCGATGTCGGTGATCGCGTGCATGTAGGCACCTGAGATGGACGCGCATCGCTACATCATCGGATATGAGATCTATCTGGATGGCCACCCGTTCTGGTGGGGGCATCTGGCACTGCGTCTGGATCAAGGCGATCCATTGCTGCTGCAGCCGCAGGCATTGCTGGATCATCTATGCGTGATGGCGGCAAAGCGACATGATGTGGCGGCGGCGCAGGTGCGGTTGAAGATGATCAGTCGGCTGTAGCGAGCGGCGCTTCCCTACGCCACTCCTGCAAGGCTGGTGGATCGCGGGGAAAGCCCCTTGCCGAGCATGGCTCGGCACTACATGTGGTCGTCTGGCCCGCTTTCACAGCCAGGCTTGGCCAAATACACTCGGCCTGCCATCTTTGAACTGCAGGTCGTCAGGTTCACATGCCTTTACTCAACGGTTTCTCGCTGGGCCAGGAATTCGATATCGAAACGGATCTGGTGCAGGCATGTACGGAACAGCCCAACCATATCCTGGAACAGTTGATTTTCAGCTCGGAACTGGACTTCGAACCCTGCCGTGAGCTGCTCGAGAGCACGCTCTCGCGTCGTTACGGACCATCTGCAGCGCCAGCCTTGAGCGTGTGCGGAGAGGTCTCCGTGGCCTGCTACAGCTTCGCAAAGGACGCAACACGGGTTACCGCCCAGATTTCCTGCGAAGGGCCAGATTACCGCTGCCATGGCTTCATCCATGCCACCACTCGCTGGCAGCCGGATTCGAGTTCGTGATTCGCTATCATCGGCAAACGGGCGGGTACACGCCTGCGTGCCGCACGCACTCGATTCCCAAGGACGATCTTCGACATGAATAGTCATTCCATACTGCTGTACTTGCTGCTTGCCGCTACACCGGCTGTTGCGGCCGATAGCCCGGACGAGGCTGCCACTTTGGCCATCGTCACTGCCGGTCATTGGCAGTCAGGTCAACAGCAAGGGGTTTATCGGGTGCGCCTGGAGAATGTTGGCTTCGAGCACGTCTCCTGCCGCGTCTGGATTGAATGGTTGAGCGCACCGGCCCTCGGAAAGCCCTTTGCGACCGTTGCAAGGCTGTCATTGGCCGAGGCATCGGACAGCTTCTGGTCATGTCCCAACCGAAGCGGTACGGTCGTGCTGAGCGACGCAGCGTTGCAGCTCAATCTGGTCCATGCCTATTCGCTGGAGCCGCGTGTGTTCAATGTGGCGCTGGGTGCGCCGGGGCAGTACCAGTTGCAGACCGAAGGGAATACATCACCGTGACGAATGGAATCTCCCGCGCTTTCACCCTGACGGCGAGCACTTCGCGCGTCATCGGCCGCAGCCTGTTGTTGCTCGGCGTGCTGCTACTGGGCGCATGCGCAACCCGCCCCGGTCCGCTGGGCGCATTGTCCAACATCGTGGTTACCGGCAGTGGCGTCGACAACGAGCGCGATGCGCTTCTGTGTGATGGATTCAAACCTGATCCACGGCAGCTGCGTGCGCTCTTCCGCAATGCCGTGCTGATCACCCCCCGCCAGGAACATGATTTCTTCCTGCACGGCCCTTGTTATGTGCGCGGCACGCTCACCACCCGCTATGAGCGCTGGCATTGGGAGCTGCGCAATGGCGGCACTGCGCGGGTTACCTCGGCTGCAGGTGATGATTCATTCCTGCTGGCCGATCCGCGCGAGGAATCATCGCTTGGCGATGAGTGAGGCCAGCACCGTTCCGTAGTGCCGAGCCAAGCTCGGCCCGGGCGTTGCCGGGAAAGCCTCTGCCGAGCAGGGCGCGGCACAACCCGCAGTAGTATTCTTCGGCGGCGGCTTCGCGGCCTTGCTGGCGGATCAGCGCTTCTTCGCGGGCGTCATTGATTGCGTGGCGCACGCTGTCCAGATCCACAGCGTGTTCGTCCGGGGTGAATTCGCCGGTCAACACAGTGTCCGCCAACAAGTCGCCGGCCTGGAACAACTCCCACATTTCCTCGCCGTACCAGGTGTCCAGCAGCGCCGGTGCGCTACGGCCGAGATAGGCGGTGAGGTTGTTGACGTCGCGCAGCAGCATGGTGCGTGCGGCGTTGTTGCCGCCAGCACTCACCACCTGTGGGAAATCGATCACCACCGGACCATCCGGCCCGACCAGCACGTTGTACGGCGACAGATCGCCGTGGATCAGCCCGCAGCACAGCATCAGCTTGACCTGCTGGACCAGCACAGCGTGGAACTCGGCGGCCTGCTCGGCACTCAACTCCACCTCGCCCAGGCGCGCGGCGCTGTAGCCCTCGGCGTCGGTCACCAGCTCCATCACCAACACACCCTGGAAATAACCGAACGGCTCAGGCACCCGCACGCCGGCGTCGCGCAGCTGGTACAGCGCGTCCACCTCGGTGTTCTTCCATGCCGCTTCGGCCTGCTTGCGGCCGTAATTGCTGGCCTTGCCGATGGCGCGGGCCTCGCGGCTGCCACGCACCTTGCGACCTTCCTGGTACTGCACGCGCTGCTGGAAGCTGCGCTGCGCCATGTCCTTGTAGACCTTGGCACAGCGCACTTCATCGCCGCTGCGGACGACGTAAACCGCCGCTTCCTTGCCGCTCTTGAGCGGGCGCAGGACCTCGTCGATGACGCCGTCGTCTATCAGTACCTGCAATTGTTGGGGTGTTTTCACAGTGTCTCGGTGGCTGCGGGTGGCGGCTCGATCTGCATCGAACGTGGGCCGTCCGGGTGGGATCAGGCCGGCATATTGTTGCCGATGGTACGGAAACCGGCCAGCCATGGCAGCAACGCGGGGTTCAGAGTGGGGCGTTCTGATGGCACGAACGCGAACGGCCAGGCGTCGCGCCTGACCGTTGGCTTGGAGTAATTTGGGATGAAGGCGGTGTGCCGAGCCGGCTGCGCCAACCCTATCCCCAGCCCCTCTCCCGCGGGGAGAGGGGCTAACGCCTCACCTTAGCGGCTCAGCACGCCCGGGTTCATCAGGCCCTTGGGGTCGAGCTGGGTCTTGACCGCGTCCAGCACCGCCAGCGCGGCCGGGTCGCGGCCGGCCCGGTAGTCGTAGAACTTGCCCAGCTGCAGGTTGGCTGCGCCATGCGCACGCATGGTGTCGGCGATCTGCCGCTTGAGCGTATCGGCAGCGGCGCGGGCCTGCAGGTGCTCGCCCGGGCAACCGATGCGTTCGCGGTGATCGGCATCGACGGTGCGAACGTGGAAGGCATTGTGGCTGTCCGGCCAGTAGATGCAGGGTTCGATCAACGCAACTTGCGCACCCACGCTGGACAGCAGGGTGCCGATGAAGATGCCGTGTTTGTCCATGGTTGCCTGCTCACGCGCGAACAGCGCCTGCAACGCGTGGAACATGCTGCTGGCCCTGGAATGCGGTACCAGTGCATGCACCGGCGCCCAACGCTCGCCCTGCGGGCCGAGCATGGAGTTCCAGGCGGCAAAGGGATTGGCGGCCATCATCTTGGGGATGGACGGTTCAATACTTTCGCCGAACTCAGCGACCAGCTTGCGCGCACGCGCGACCCGGTCGGCGACTTCTGCCGCGCTGTCGCCTTCCAGAGTGATGTGCAGCGAGAACTGCTCCTGGTCGACGATGTCGCGACCCTTCACCGCCAGCTTCAGGCCGGAGATCAGGCCGCCCTTCCTGATCACGTTGCCCAGCGCCTTGACGTCGCTGGACAGGCCAGCGCGACGCATGCGCACGCGGGTAAGCGCCGGATCGAAGGCCGCTGTTTCGCTGGCAAGGCCGTGTCGCGCAAGCACGCCAAGCGCGGCAAACAGGCCCTCGGCGGTCGCAAACTGCCAGGACAGATAGTCGATATGCGTGTGCCTGGGGATGAGCTTGAGCACGATACGGGTCTTGATGCCGAGCAGACCGCAATCGCCGAGGAACAGCCCGGTCAGGTCCGGGCCGTACCAGCGGAAGAATGGCGCGGTATTGGCGGCGGCCGCCGAGCCGGTGGTGAGGATGTCGCCATTGGCGGTGACCACCTGCAGGCCCAGCACCACATCGGCCGAACAGCCATAGCGTGCGCTGCCGTGGAAGACCGCGCCCTGCGACATGCCGCCGCCGACCGTGGCGTGTGAACCGGACATCGGTCCGAAGTACGGCGTGCGCACGCCCTTGGCGTCCAACGCGTCCTTCAGGGCGCGCCAGGTGACACCGGCTTCGACCACCACGTAGGCGTCTTCCAGATTGATCTCGACGATCCTGTCCAGCGAACTGGTATCCACCAGCACGCTTGGGCTCTGTGCAGCGGTGTAGCCGCTGGTATAGCTCATGCCACCACCGCGCGCGATCACCGCGACACCGGCATCGGTGAGCTGTTTGACCGCAGTGGCGAGCTGTTGTGCATCGTTCGGACGCAGCACCGCCAGCAACGGCTGGCCCTGCGAGTAAACATCGGTGGCGTAGTACTCAAGCTCGCTGGCATCGGTGACGATGTTGTCGCCCCAGCTGGACTGCAGCGTGGCGATGACGGCGGTGGCGGTGTCGTTGCTCATGGGGGTCCTTCGGTTCAGGCGGACAGGGCGGCGGCGCGCCCCTGGTAATCGGATTCGGCATCGGTGATGACACGCAGCGGTACCGGCAAGGCACGCAGATGCGCTGCCAGGTCCGGCGCGGTGACATCACGCAGCAGGCCGTGCAGGCGGCTGCCGAGGCGTAGCAGTTCGACAACGTTGGCATGCACCAGCGCAGGCGCAGGCGCATCCACGCGGCGGCGCGCAGCAGCGCTGGGCGGCAGCCATGGCCATAGCAGGTGGCGCTCGCGCTCCCATTGCCAGGCGTCGCAGAGATAGCCGCCCGCGCGGTCGATGACCGTGCTTGGCAGGTTCTGCAACAGCAGCGCCTGCTCCTCGGCATTGAGCAACCATGGCGAGTGCAGCACGACTTCGCTGACACGCGCACCCAGCGCATCCACCAGCCCAGGAACGTAGCCGGCAGCAGCGCCATGCGCTTCGATCAGCAACGGCAGCTCGGCGCTGTCGCGCACTGCATCCAACAAGGCGGCGACCACGCTGGCGGCGTCCAGGCCAGCATCGCTTTCGCAGGAGGCACCATGGCCGGGAAGATCCGGCAGCAGGCACGCGCTGTCATCGTCATCAAGCTGTTGCGGCACCAGCGGCCGGCTGCCGGGCGCATGCAGGCATAGGCGCAGCGTCCCCTGCCCTGCCCGCTCCCAGACCGCCATGTCACCGCTGGCGGTGGCGATGATGCGGCGCTGCCAACTATTGTTCGTCGCGGCACCCGCGTTGCCAGCAACGAAGGCCGGCTCCGCAGCCAAGGTCTGCGCCAACCAGCCATCCATGCTATCGAGCATGGCCGGAATGCCTGCAGGCTCTTCAACTACCGCCACATTGGCCGGCACATCGTGCAGGCGCGGCATGTGCGCCAGCAGCGGATCGCCGTGGCGGTAAACCAGCCACGACGGCATCTGCAGCTGCTGCAGCCAGAAGTGATCGTTGTGGCGGAACGCCGCCGCATAACCGGCGCGATAGGTGTCGCCGACATCCAGCACATCCATCACCGTTTCGCGGGTGCTTTCCATGGTCTGCGGTGGAATCGCCATCGCCGCTTCGGCGCGGCCGTCGTACCACGGGAAGTAATACTTCTGCTCGCGCATGCGCGACCACAGCCAACGCAGGTGCGAGCCGTCCCACTGCGGCACGAACGGTGGCAGGTAGGCGTCGCCATACAGGGCGCTTTCCTGCGCGGTGAAAGCCGCGTAGCCATCGACCACCAGCGCTGCCACGCGCTCGGGATTGGCCCAGGCCAGCCAGGTCGCGATCAGTCCACCGGTATGCATGCCGAACACCGCGAAACGCTGCAGGCCGATAGCGTCGACGAACGCCAGGGTGGCCGCGCCGAACTCGGCAATCGTCATTGGATTGCCGGACAAGGCATCGGAGTAGCCGAAGCCGGGCGTATCCGGCGCAATCACCGTATAGCGGTCGGCGTAGCGCTGCTGCATCGCTGCCCACATCCGCGAGTTCTGCGGCGATTGATGGATCAACAGCAACGCCGGGCCGCTGCCGGCAATACGGTAGTGCACCTGCCGTCCGTTGACGGAAGCGAAGCGCCGTTGGATCTGGGTCATGCCTGTTCCTTAGAGCCGTACCAGCGCCTTGCCCAGGTTGTCGCCATTGAGCAGGCCGATGAAACCAGCCGGCGCAGTGGCCAGCCCGTGGTGGATATGTTCGCGGTAACGCAGCGTGCCGGCGGCGATCATCTGCGCCAGCTCACTGCGGCATTGCGCGAAGTCGCCCAGATGGTCATGGACCACCAGGCCTTCAAGGCGTGCGCGCGCACCGATCACCGGCCCGAGATTGGGGCCAGCCGGGCGCTCGGCGCGGTTGTACTGATCGCTGAGCCCACACAGCACCACGCGTGCATGCAGGCGCAGCAGCGACAGCGCCGCTTCCAGCACGGCGCCGCCAACATTGTCGAAGTAGCCGTCGATGCCACCCGGGCAGGCCGCGCGCAGGGCGGTAACGAAATCCGGATCGCGATAACTGACACAGGCGTCGAAGCCGAAATCGTCGGTGACGATGGCGCACTTCTGCGCGCTGCCGGCAATACCGACCACGCGGCAACCTGCCGCCTTGCACAGCTGGCCAACGACGCTGCCAACCGCGCCAGCGGCGGTGGAAACCAGAATGGTTTGTCCGGGCGTGGGTTGCAGAATCCTGCGCACACCGGCCCACGCGGTGAGCCCGGGAATGCCCAGCACGCCAACGGCGGTACTGACCGGTGCCAGCGTTGCATCGATCAGCGAAGTGGTGCCTGCATCCAGCACGGTCTGCTCGGCCCAGCCGGTCATGCCGGTCACGACATTGCCGGGCGCGAAACGACCACTGCGATCTTCGATTACCGTACCGATGCCATAGCCCGGCACGATGCTGCCCAGCGGCGGGCACGGCGACGCGTAGCGACCACCGAGCTGCGCACGCAGGAACGGGTCCAACGACAGCCATTGCACCTGCACCAACAGCTGGCCATCGCCGACAACCGGCAACGGCAGCTGCTGCGTTTCAAAATCCTGCAGCTGCGGCAGGCCTTGCGGAAGCTGCCGCAGGCAGACGGCCTGCATTGTGCTGTGCAGGCCGTCCATCATCAGAACGCGTTGATGCCGGTCAGCTCGCGGCCGATCACCAGCTGGTGCACGGTCTCGGTGCCTTCGTACGTGATCACCGATTCCAGGTTCAGTGCATGGCGGATCGCACCGTGCTCGGTGGTGATGCCGGCGCCGCCGAGCAGGTCACGGCACTCACGGGCGATGTCGATGGCCAGCCGGCAGTTGTTCCACTTGGCCAGCGAGACCTGCTGCGGCTGCATCTGCCCGGCGTCCTTCAAACGACCGAGCTGCAGCACCAGCAATTGGCCGGCAGTGATACGGCGGGCCATGTCGGCCATCTTGATCTGCGCGCTCTGGGTGGCGGCCACCGGGCGGCCGAACAGGATGCGTTCCTTGGTATAGGCCAGCGCTTCGTCCAGGCAGGCAATCGCCGCGCCCAGCGGGCCCCAGGTGATGCCGTAGCGGGCCTGGGTGAGGCAGCCCAGCGGACCCTTCAAACCCTTCACGTTGGGCAGGCGGTTGGCGTCGGGCACGCGCACGTTGTCGAAGAACAGCGCGCCGGTCACCGAGGCGCGCAGGCTCATCTTGTGCTTGATTTCCTGGGCGGTGAAACCCGGCGTGCCTTTCTCGATGACGAAGCCCTGCACGCCGTCGTCGGTATTGGCCCAGACGATGGCGATGTCGGCCACCGAACCATTGGTGATCCACATCTTGGAACCGTTGATCACCCAGTCGCCGCCATCTTTGACGGCGCGGGTCTTCATGCTGGCCGGGTCGGAGCCGCCATGGGCTTCGGTAAGGCCGAAGCAACCGATCACCTTGCCGCGTGACATGTCCGGCAGCCAGCGCAGGCGCTGCTCTTCCGAACCGTAGGCGTAGATGGGGTACATGCACAGCGAGCTCTGCACCGAGACGAAGCTGCGGATGCCGGAATCACCGCGCTCCAGTTCCTGGCAGATCAGGCCGTAGCTGACGCTGTTCAAGCCGGCGCCGCCGTACTGTTCCGGCAGCGAGCTGCCAAGCAGGCCCATGTCGGCGATCTCGCCGATCAGCTCGGTCGGGAAGCGGCCCTGGTCGAAGCAGTCACCAATGATCGGCAACACGCGCTCATCGGTAAAACGGGCAACGGAATCCTGTACAGCGCGTTCTTCCTCGCTCAGCAGCGAACGCACGTCGAACAAATCGTAGGGGTTCAGTGTCTTCAGGCTCATTACTGTCTCTGGAAGGCGCATCCGCGCCCGGAAGGTAGGGGATAAGGTAGTTCAATCAGGCCGAAAGAATTGCTGCAGCTGCACGCTCGCCCGAGGTTACGGCCGCTTCCATGCCCGGAACCTGCAGTTCGGTCTGCTCACCGGCGAAGTGGATGCGCCCGAACGGGGTGTTGGCCCAGCGCAGGGTCTGCGCAAAATGGCCCGGCGCAATCTCCGAGAACGCGCCGTCGGCCAGCGGATCATTGCCCCAGCTGCGGGTCTCCAACGGTAGCAGCGCGCCCTTGGACGCCGGCCGCAGCCGTTGCATGGCGTTGATGGCCCAGGCGAAGCGGGCCGCACGGTCGAGCTGATCGGCCTGCAGGGCCATGGCGCCGTTGAGCCAGACGATCAGGCGGTTGATCTGGCCATCGGCACCGGGCACGGCAAACACGCGCTGCAGCGGGCCATCGCCCCACAACGACAGCGGCAGGCCATCGTCTTCCCAGAATTTGCGGGTGGGCTGCAGGTGGATGGTGGTGACGGCGTTGCAGCGGCGTGCCGACCAGACCTCCTGCTGCGCGACCGGCGGCGCCGGATCCATCGCGATGCGGCGGAGCGGGCCACTGGGCAGGGCCAGCACCAGATGCGCGGCGCGGAAGCGGCGACCATCGGCGCAACGGACTTCCAGCTTGCCGCGCACGGATTCGACCCGGGTGACCTGGGCATCGAGTAGCGGCGGCTGCGCGAGTGACGCCGCCATCGCCTCCGGCAGTGCCTGGCTACCGCCCTGCACCCAACCAGTGCCCCTGGAGCCGAACCGACGCAGCGCATCGCGGCGCAGTGCATCGAGCGCACTGATCGAGTGCAGCGAAGAAAAGCTGTTGCCGATATCCATCCACTGCAACGCCTGCGGCGACCAGCCCTTGCTGGCGATCAGCTGTGACAGTGGGATATCCAGCGAGAGATTGGCCGGATCGCGCCAGCTGTCGACGGCAGGCAGGCCAAGCTCGGCAATCGCGGTGGCCAGCAGCAGCGGCGGCAACAGGCCATGCTCGCGGCCCTGCAAGGTATTGAGCGGGCTTTCACCCCAGGATTTTGCTGGCACCAGCGTATCGCCGATGGCCAGGCCAAGACCGGCTGCCGTCGGCAACGACGCCGACGGTGGCACGATGCCGACACCAACGCGCTTGGCGTGGGCGTGTACGCGTTCGTAGGCAGTGCCGACTTCAACCCCACCGATTTCAAAGCGGATGCCGTTGCGCACCACCGTCTGCAGGCGGCCACCGACGCGCGGATTGGCTTCCAGCACGGTGACCCGCGCGCCGCCTGCTTCCAGGGCATGGGCGGCAGACAGACCAGCCAGGCCAGCACCGACCACGATGACATCGCTGGTAGGCACCTTGGCGTGCAGCATGCCCGGCAGCAGCGACAGTGCAGCCATGGCGGAAACTCCGTTGATGAAATCGCGTCGTTGCATTGGTTCTGCCTGCAAAGGTGCGGGATTGTTGCTTCAAGGGCCGTCATTCCCGCGCAGGCGGGAACGACGATCTGTTGGGGGTCGGTAACGCCAATCAAGCGCGGCTGGGACGGTGCAACGACCCTCCCAGCCCGCCTCGCTGCTTAGAACTTGTAACTGACCTCAATGCCGTACATGCGCGGCAGCGAAGGCGTCAAACCGAAATCACGCAGGTTGGTCACCGCCAGCCCGGTCAACGGCGGCACTGCAGGCACGGCGACGTATGCATCCGGATTGATGGTGCGCTGCGCGTCTTCCAGGGTGCGGTCGTTGAACGCGTTGTTGATGTAGGCCGACACCTGCAGCTGCTCGGTCGGGCGGATGCTGAAGCGGAAGTTGGTACGGGTGGAGGCACCGATGTACGCCAGGTTGTCGACCTGGATGTAGCGCTTGCCTTCGTAGTTGACGTCCATGTTGGCGGTGTATTCCCAGCCATTGGACAGTGCTCCGTCATACATCAAGCCCAGCGTGGCCTTGTGCTTGGGCACGCGCGGCAGGGTAGCGCCAGCGGCGTCGGCAGCCGGGTCCGCCAACGTCGGTGCGTTGCTGCTGGAGAACAGATCCGCCTGGTCCTGGCTGATGAACTTCAGGATCTCGGCATCGGTGAACGAGTACGCCAGGCTGGCCAGCCAACCCTGCGCGAACGCCCACTGGCTTTCCAGCTCGAATCCGCGGATGCGCGATTCACCGACGTTGGTGGTGTAGCTGGTGGAGAACAGCGAGCCGTTCTTGCGGATCACCGGGCCGGTTTCGGTCAGCTGCTGGTTGGTCCAGTCGATCTGGTAGATGTTGGCATTGACGCGCAGGGTGCCGTCCAACCAGTCGCTCTTCATGCCCAGTTCGTAGTTCCAGGCCTCTTCTTCCTTGAAGGTATTCAGGCCGCGGGCGATCAGCGCATCGCGCTCGGACTCGAGGAAGTCGGCGCGGTAGACGTCGGTGTTGAAGCCACCTGGCTTGTTGCCCTTGGACACCAAGCCATACAGATTGACGTTCTCACGCGCCTGATAGCTCAGCGTCCAGCGCGGGGTGAAGCTGCTGAAGGTCTTGTCCAGCGCATACGTCTGCCGATAGGTAGTGGCACCGAGAACACGCACGTCGGTACCGCCCTTGCTGATCTCATCGCGCGCGTAACGGCCTTCCAGCGAGGTGGTCCACTGGTCGTTGATGTGCCAGTTGATCAAACCGTAAAGCGCCTTGTTGACGGTCTGGTCATCGGGATTGGTCGGGATGGGGGTGACCACCTTGCTGCCGCCGATGGTGTAGCCGGTCAGGTCGCCGCCCCAGCCCGGCTGCGCGTTCTGCTCGTAGTAGTACGCGCCTAGCATGCCCGACACGGCAAGGCTCTGGTCGCTGGTCAGGCGGATGTCCTGCGACCAGTTCTTGACGCCGCTGTTGGCGAAGCTCTCGAACGCACCGCCGTAGCCGCGGATGGTGCTGTAATCCTGATCGCTGGCGGCGTAGGTTTCACTCTTGTTGTAGGCCGATGTCGAGGTCAGGTTCCAGCCGTTGGCGAACAGATAGTCCACCACCACACTGGTGCGCAGCAGATCGCTCTTGCGCCCGGCGAAGTAACCGGCGCTCTCGAATTCCCTGGTATTGAGCGCGTAGTCCGACGGCGCCTTCAACTCGCCACAGTAGTAGCCGCGGCGACGCGACTCCAGGATCGGATACAGGCCGAAGTACAGCCCGCCGGTGTATTCCGGCAAGTAGCAATTCAGGTTTTCGCTGCCGAGGCGCGCGACGGCGAAATGCTGGTCGCGGCTCTTCTGCTTCATCACCCTTGCGGTGATGTCCAGCGCGTCGGTAGGTGACCAGGCAATCGCCGCCATGCCACTGACGGTCTCGATGCCATTGAGGTCTTTGCGGCCCGATGCGTTGTTGTAGAACACGCCATCATTGCCGCGCTTGTTGAGGCTCAGATCGTAGCCGAACGCGCCATCCTCGGTGCCGCCCGAGTAGAACAGGCTCATTTTCTCCTGGCCGTAGTTGCCTGCGCCCAAGGTGAGCTTGCCACCGGGTTCGCTGCCAGGGCGCTTGGTGATGAAGTTCACCGCACCAGAGAATGTGCGGCGACCGAATGCAGCCGACTGCGGCCCTCGGATCACCTCCACGCGCTGGATGTTCTCCAGCCCATAACTGGAAATGTCACCCTCGACGAAGATGCCGTCGATGAAGAACGAGGCATTGGCCTCACCCTGGATGTTGGACATGCCACGAATCACCGGGCGGTCGAAGCCGCGACCATAGCCGGACTTGAACGAGAAGCTCGGCGACAGGTTGGCGATGTCGCGCACATCCACAAGACCCTTCTTTTCAATGGTCTGCGCCGACATGGCGGTGATCGGCAATGGCATCTGCTGCAGTGGTTCGGATACACCGCGCGCGGTCACGGTGATCTGGTCGAGGCTCTGCACGGCCTCGCTGTTGGCTGCCGGCGGCGGCGTCGATTCGTCGGCAGCCGCGGCGGTGGCGTTGCCGGCACACAGCATGAGTGCCAAGGCGATCGAGGAGCACAGCAGGTCTGGCTTGATGGTTTTCATGGTCTACCGACTGGAAAGTTTGATCGGAATGGATTGGGAGGATGGATGCGCCGTCTTGGGGGAGGGTTCCGTCCGGTGTTTCCGTACTTCAGTCCTGCTGTTTCGCCGCCGCGCCCTGCTTGAGCTGCTTGTAGGCGCTCCAGCTGGTGACGTTGGGCTGCACCCAGGTTGCGGGTGCGCGTGCGTATTCCGGGTAGCGGGTACGCACGAGTTCCTGGATATCGGCCGGCAGTTCACTGACCGATGCGCGCTTGTTGCCCTGCGCGATGTACAACAGGCTGCCCGGGCGCATGCCCAGCTTCATCCATGGCAGCCACGGCCCGATGCGGGTCCAGCCGTAGGTGACCGGCACGCTCTTCAGCGCCGGGTTTTCCAGATCCGCGCGTGGCGCGAAGAACATGAAGTGCTCCGAGCCCATATAGGTCGGGCCACTGGATTCGGCGGGGAACTCGGCCGGCTGCAGCGGGTTGGGGTAGGCCAGCGGAATGTTGAGGGTCAGCATCACCTGCTCGCCGGCTTCCACCCATGGCAGCTGCAGCGGGCGGCCCGGTGCGTTGAGCACGGTGTTGACCGGATCGTTGGCGACCTGCACGACCTCGTTGCGCTCACCAGACAGCGGGTTGTCCCAGCTGTCGATGATCTTGCCGGTCTTCAAGTCGCGATAGAACGTGAGCTCACGCGTGTACAAACGCCACACGCCATCGGCCTGCTTCTCGGCACGGCAGATGTTGTAGCCCTCGAAGCCCATCAGCGGTGCGGCCTTCTTGCCCGGCTCCTGCGCGAACAAGGTGCCGGCCCACCACAGGATCTCTTCCTGCTTGGGGTCCAACGAGCAACGCAGCTTGACCATTGCCTCGACGCTGCCCTGTTCGGACTGCAGATCCAGCGCTTTTGCCTGTGGCGAAAGTGCGATTGCGGCAGCCAGCAAAACCGATGACATTCGAATCACGTCCAACCCCCGATTGAAATGGAGCGATGAAGCCAGTGCCTTGGCCTGCTCCGGACCACGGAAGACAGGCCTGTTGACCCATCGAAGATGACATATAGCTATATCATTAGTACATGATTGTCCAATCATTTGTAGAACCTATGTCGGCGATCCCGCGGCAGCGCTGGGCGGCATGAAAACCTTGCCGCGCGGGCCAATGGCGAGACCGCGCAGGATGTTGCTTCGCAACAAAAAAGCCTCTGCCAGCACCATGAAAACCGGCACTGGCTTTTTGTCCGGACATTTGAGAAATTCGGGAATCGGGGTACGCCAGCAGGACGCTGCAGCCACCACCGCAGGGACCGTGGCGCAGGTATCAAACCGCCGCTTGACCCCGACCAGAGCAACATGACATATAGATATAACTTTAGAACTTGAAGCCTTCCGAGGAATCGCCATGAGCCAGCAAGCCCTGCCCCCCAGTTGGCAGCACGTGGGCCGCCACGCGGTGTTCCCTGACAGCGCGCTGGATGACACCGCCCGCTTCGACTTCCTCGCCAACCTCAACGGCTACCTGGCCACCCAGCTCAGCCCCAAGGTCAAAGTCGCCTACGAAGGCCGGGTAAAACCCGCCTTCGAGAAGGAGAAGGGCCGTGCGCCGCAGACCCGCCATGAAGTCCGCAAGGCGATGGCTGGCGATGCGATCTACCAGACCTGGAGCGCCCTGCGCCGCAGCAGCATGGAAATGCGCCAGCAGGCCGGTCGCGGCCTGGTGCTCAAACAGGTGGATGCGTTGATCGAGAAGACCCGCGCGCTCAACGCCAGCGACGACGGCCTGCAGCTCGATGCCTCGGTGCAGGTGCCGCGCTACTCCAGCGCGGTCGACATCCACTGCATGCCCGGCGGCTACCACACCGAGCTGCTGGCCGATGACGTATCTGCCGCCGCCAACTACGACTGCGGCATCTTTGCCACCACCGGCGGCATGCTTGGCCGCTACAACGACGGCGGCGGCCAGGCGCTGGCGCAGTGGCTGCAGGAACAGCATCCCGGGTTCAAACCACGCCGCATCCTCGATATAGGCTGCACAGTCGGCCACAACATCGTGCCGCTGGCGCAGGCCTTTCCCGATGCCGAAGTGATCGCGATCGACGTGGCCGCGCCGATGCTGCGCTATGCGCATGCCCGCGCCCGTGCGCTTGGCGTCAACAACATCACGTTCCGCCAAGCCAATGGCGAAGCGCTGGACTATGCGGATGGTTCGTTCGACCTGATCACCACCGCCATGTTCTGGCATGAGAGCTCTTCCACGGCGATGCCGCGCAAGCTGCGCGAGATCCAGCGCCTGCTGGCCAGCGGCGGCCTGACCGCGCACCTGGAGCAGCCGCAGTACCACGGCATGGACCCCTACGAGCAGTTCATCCGCGACTGGGATGCGTACAACAACAACGAGCCGTTCTGGAGCGTGATGCACGAGTACGACCTGCGCCAGATGATGGCCGCGGCCGGCTTCGATGCCGAGCGCTATTTCGAAACCAAGGTCCGCGGTGTGGTTGATCGGGACATCTTCCCGGTCGCCAACGAGAGCGGCGAAGACCACGGCCGTGCTGCGCTGTGGACCATGTTTGGAGCGTGGAAAGCATGAGCATCGATCCGATCGCCCTGGCCGGCAGCCGCGCCCGCGGCAAGCGTCCGTACTTCTTCAAGGACCCGGACGTGGAGCGCGTGCTGTCCATCGCCATGGCCATTGCCATGGAGAACGCAGTGACCCACCAGCGCCTGGACGCGCTGGAACGCCTGATCGAACACAAGGGCCTGCTCAGCCGCGAGGAGCTGGACCAGTTCCGCCCGGACCGTGAGGCCGAAGCACAGCGCACGCTGTGGATGAAGGAATACATCGCCCGGGTGCTGCGCATCGTGCAGCAGGAAACCGAGGCGGTGGAAGGCGGTGCTATGGACGTGCCGATGGAAGAAGTGATGGATGCACTTCGCAACGAATGAGGCCAAGCCTCAACTGATGACATCAACACGACCACAGGAAACCGCAATGCCGAACATGCAACTGCACCTACCGCTGCTGGCCCGTCACGAAGGCGTCTGGGACGGTGTCTACCGTTACTACGATGCCAACGGCGACAAGATCGACGAGCACAAGTCGCGCCTGATCTGCCGTTTTCCCAGCGACGAGAACGTGCCCTACCACCAGACCAACCACTACAGCTGGGCCGATGGCAAGGTGGAAGTGCGTGACTTCCCGACCCGCTATGAGTTCGGCCGCGTCATCTTCGACAACGAGCTGATCTATGGCTGGGCAGCCGAAGTACCGCTGGACGATTACCACCGCACGGTAATGCTGTATTGGAAACGCAAAGGTGAGGAAGGCCTGGAGCTGTACGAGATGATCCAGCTTTCCGACTGCGGCCAGCTGCGCAACCGCATCTGGCATTGGTACAAGAATGGTGTGCTGGTGCAGCGCACCTTGATCGACGAGAAGTTCGTCAGCCGCGACTGGCAGAAGATCAAGGGCGAGAGCTTCAACGGCGACCCGATCTGACTCTTCTGCTGTTGCTTGAGCCCCTCTCCCGCGCGCGGGAGAGGGGTTGGGGTGAGGGGAAGCTCCTAGCAAGCGAGCCAAACGCTTTGACAGCTCTTGAAGCTTTAGAAGCTCCCCTCATCCGCCCCTTCGGGGCACCTTCTCCCGCAAGCGGGAGAAGCAACAGCAACAGCACAAGCAACAGCACAAGCAACTGCAACAGCACAAGCAACTGCAACTGCAACTGCAACTGCAACTGCAACTGCAACTGCAACTGCAACTGCAACTGCAACTGCAACTGCAACTGCAACTGCAACTGCAACTGCAACTGCAACCAAGATGATCCACGCCGCCCATCCATCGAGGCAAGCAATGAGCAACACCCGCAGACATTTCCTCGGCAGCGCCGCCGGCCTGGCCGCACTCGGTGCCGTCGGCCCCGCCCTGCTTGGCAGCTCGGCACCCGCACAGGCAGCAATGGGCAAGGGCCAGGACGTGCTCAATGAGCACACCGACGGCACCTACGCCACGGTTGAACTGGCCAAGCCGGCATGGACCCTGGGCCTGGTGCAGTCGCGCGTGCACAGCTTCGATGCCAGGGATTGGAAGGCCGGCAGCAAGCGCAACCTCGAACACATGCTTGAACTCATCGACAAGGCGCACTATCACGCCAAACCCGACCTGCTGCAGTTCCACGAGTTCCCACTCAGCGGCTGGCGCAAGTGGACCCGCGATGAAATCCTCAAGTTCGCCATCACCATTCCCGGGGCGGAAACCGAAGCCATCGCCGCCAAGGCACGCCAGTACGGCACCTGGATCGTGTTCGGTGCCTATGCCACCGATCCGGATTGGCCGGGCCACGTGCTGTCGATCACCACGATCATGAACGACAAGGGCGAGATCGTGGACAAGCACTGGAAGGCGCGCAATCTCAAGGGTGCGTTCCCGGACTTCGAGCTGTTCACCACGACCACCTACGACGTGCTCGAGCGCTACGTGGAAATGTATGGCCGCGATGCAGTGGTGCCGGTGACGCGCACGCCGCTTGGCAATATCTGCACCAGCTCGACGCAACGTGAGCCGGAGCTGTTCCGGGCGATGGCGTTCAAGGGTGCCGAGGTCTTCCTGCGCACCGCCTCCGGTGGATTCTCGGACATGGATGTTGCCGCCTGCGCGATGTACAACGGCGTCTACTCGTCCATCGTCAACAACTCGATCTCGCCGGACAATGGCCCCTACTTCGATGATCCGGGTTCAGGCGGCACCGCGCTGTACGATCCCAGCGGCAAGATCGTCGCCGAGGCGCAGAGCAAGGAAGAGACACTGGTGCTGGGCCGCGTGCCGATTGCCGAGCTGCGTGCGCGCAAACGCCAGCCTGTCGTGCACATGGATCTTTTCCGCGACGTCTACGACACCTACCAGAATGCCTATCCGCCGAACCTGTGGTCGGAATACCTGCCCACTTCACTGGAAGATGCCGCACGCTACATCCGCGGCAAATCACGCTGGAAGTAAGCAGCGCCACCGGCACTGCTAGCGGCTGGAAAATCCGCCCTTGGCGCAGAGGGAAAGGCACCTGCCGCAGCATCGGCTGCGGCAGGTGCAGCGCCTGGCTGGCGATACTGAACAGCCAAGGCACTGTGAACCAGTCCGCAAATCCTGCACCTTGCCTGCACATTCCCCAGCCCATACTGCGTGCAGGGGGATGTTGACCGGCCGCAGCTGGGAACGCCCGTTCCTTGTGCGCCGGAGTTTGCGATGTTGGGAATGTTCAAGAAAAAAACTGCGGGCGTCATCATCGTGACGCTCAATGCGCGCCTGCAGCCGATGCACCGCGCCGATCTGGAAGACGCATTCAGTGACGCCTGCAATGCGCATGATCTTGGCGCAGAAGTCATGGGTGGCGGCACCTTGCTTGCCGACAATGGCGAGGTCGCCGCCTGTGACATCGAAGTGCGCGTGGATGATCTCAGCGCCGAGAGGATCGCCATGGTCGGCCGGCTGTTCGAGGCGATGCTGGCCCCGAAGGGTTCATTCATGGTTGCCGGCGCCGACAGCAAGCGCATCGGCTTGGGCCAGCACGAAGGCCTCGCCCTTTACCTCAATGGCACCGCGCTGCCGGCGGAGGTCTACGAGGTATGCGATTCAAACCATGTGCATGACGAGTGCGAGCGCCGCCTGCAAGGTATCGGCATGGTCAACAGCCACTGGCAAGGCCCCACCGAAACCGCGCTGTACATGTATGGCGACAGCTTCGAGCGCATGCACGCGGCGATCCTGCCGTTACTGGAGAACTATCCGCTCTGCAGGCAGTGCCGGGTCGAACGCATCGCCTGAGTTGCTGCGCAGGCAGATCCAGCCGGGCTGCCGATCCCCTGCCTGCCATGGCGCCCACCGCTAACGCGCGGAATCATCCTCACCGCTGCGTCCTGCGCCATAGCCCAGGCCCGCACCCATGCCCATACCGGCGCCCATGCCACCGCCGGCACCGCCCTTGCCAGTGCCGCCACCATCCTTGTCTGCAGCCTTGCCACCGCCCTTGTTGCCACCGCTGCTGGCCGGGCGCGACGGCCCTTGCCTGGGTATCACAAGCGCCGCCGGAATCACCTCCAGATCCAGCACGCTGCGGATGAAGTCACGCAGCGACACCACCAGCTCGGCGGTGTGGATGGGGCGACCGTCGACCATGTCGGTGGCAGCGCGCGCAGCCAGCCGCACCTGCTCCTCGGTGCCGAGCAGGATCACGTCCGACAGCGCCGCTTCCACCGCATCACGGATGCGCCGCGCACGCTCACCTGCCTCGCCCGGATCCGGCGTTGGCAACAGCAGTGCGCCCCCGGCGGTGGTGACGGCCTCGCCCTGCGCCAGCTCGGCGGCGCGTCGGCGCAAGTCGCGCAGATGGCTGGGATCAACCGTTAGGTCACCCTTAAAGGAACCGCCTAGTGTCTTGTAGGCGGCGATCAGGGTCTTGAGCCGCTCATTGATCTGACGATTGGCTGCTTCGCGCTTCTGCTGCACCACCTGCATCACCAGCAGGCGGATACCGACGCCGATCAGGGTGATGATCGCCAGGCCGAACAACGTCGACAGCAGACCCTGCCAGGAACTGAAATCCAGGCCACGCATCCGCGCACCTGTTGCTGCAGGCGCACATAAGCGCCGGGGCCTTCATCGTACCGGCAGCATGCCAATCCCCACCAACGGCACAGCCACTGCGGCGGGCGGACGCGGTATCGTGTCGCCCTCTTCTTGACCATGAACCTGCCGATGCCCAGCACTTCTTCCGCCCCGGCCAGCGCCCCCTCACAGAAACTGGAACGCGCGCTCAAGCCGCGCCAGCTGATCATGATGGGGCTGGGCAGTGCCATCGGCGCCGGCCTGTTCCTGGGCTCCGGCGTCGGCATCCAGGCTGCCGGCCCTGCCGTGCTGATCTCCTACCTGGTGGCCGGTACCCTGGTCATCATCATGATGCACGCCATGGGTGAGATGGCCGCCGCGCGGCCTGCCAGTGGCGCGTTCTCGGTGTACGCGGCGGACGCCCTCGGCGCCACCGCCGGCGCTACCGTGGGCTGGCTGTGGTGGGCGCAGCTGGTGGTGGTGATCGCCGCCGAGTCGGTGGGTGCGGCCGGCCTGCTCAGTACGGTATGGCCACAATTGTCGGTACCGCTGACCTCACTGGCGTTCATGGTGGTGTTCACCGTGATCAACATGATGGGGGTGCGCAACTACGGCGAATTCGAGTTCTGGTTCGCCATCCTCAAGGTCGGCGCCATCATCGCCTTCATCCTGATCGGCATCGCCCTGCTGCTGGGCCTGCTGCCGAATGTGCCCTCGCCCGGCCTGGCCAACATCACCGGCCATGACGGCTTCATGCCCAAGGGCCTGACCGGTATCGGCGCGGCGCTGCTGGTGGTGATCTTCGCCTTCGGCGGCACCGAGATCGTGGCCGTGGCCGCCGCCGAAACCCAGGATCCCGAACGCAGCCTGGCCCGCGCCATCCGTACCGTGGCCTGGCGCATCCTGGTGTTCTACATCGGCTCGATCGGCGTGATCATCGCGGTGGTGCCGTGGAACAGCCCCACCCTCAAGTCGCCGTTTGCCGCGGTGCTGCAGGTGGCCAACATCCCCGGGGCTGCCACCGCCATCACCCTGATCGCAGTCATCGCCCTGCTGTCGGCGCTGAACGCCAACCTCTACGGCGCCTCGCGGATGATCTATTCGCTGGCCGAGCGTGGCGAAGCCCCGCGCTGGTTGGGCCTGACCAATACCCGCCAGGTCCCGGTGATCGCGGTGCTGGCCAGCGTGCTGTTCGGCTTCGCCGCCACCGTGCTGGAGCTGATCTACCCGGACAAGGTGCTGCCGGTGCTGCTCAACGTGGTCGGCTCCACCTGCCTGCTGGTGTGGACCATTACCCTGGTGTCACAGCTGATCCTGCGCCGCCGCGCCGACCGCCTGGGCACGCCGCTGCCATTTCGCATGGCCGGCTTCCCGTATCTGACGGTGCTGGCGCTGGCGATCCTGGCGCTGATCTTCGCCCTGCTGCTGACCACCCCGGAAACCCGCCTGCAGTTCCTGTCGATGGCTGCCTTCACCGCTTTCATCGCGCTGTTCAGCGGTTTGGCAAGGCGCGCACGCCGCGCCTGACCATGCCGGAACAGGCTGTTCGCCCGACTACGACCATGGCGGGCTTGTTTTAACGCGAAACTAACGGCAGGCTGCGCCCATCCGAGCCCAGCCATGCCAACCCCAGACCCCCGCGTAGACGCCTACATCGCCAATGCCGCTCCTTTCGCGCAGCCAATCCTGCGCGAGATCCGGCAGCGCGTGCACGGCGGTTGCGAGGTGGCGGAGGAAGCCATCAAGTGGGGCATGCCAGCGTTCCTGTACAAGGGCAAGCTGCTGTGTGGCATGGCCGCGTTCAAGGCACACGCCACGCTGGGCTTCTGGCAGCGCGACGCGACTGGCGGTGACGATACGGCATGGGCCAGTACGGCCGCCTGCAGTCGCTTGCTGACCTGCCTGGCAAGCGCGAATTCACCAGCCAGCTACGCGCCTCCATGCAACGTATCGACACAGGCGTAACCCGGCCCAAAGCTGCACCGCGGGCGTCCCTGCCGATGCCGCCGGCGTTTGCCGAGGCCTTGGCCGGTGCCGCGACAGCCAAGGCACACTTCGACGGGTTTGCCCCGGGCTATCAGCGCGACTATCTGGAATGGATAGGAGAAGCCAAACGTGAGAGCACCCGCCAGCAGCGTATCGCCCAGGCCATCGAGTGGTTGTCTGATGGCAAGCGACGCCACTGGAAACATGAGACGCATTGACGTGGAACGCCCCAGCGATTCCACTTCCCCAAGACATCCCCCCATCAGTCCTGTTGCTACGCCATGATCGACCTAGAAGACCTCATCCAGCGCGCCATCGACCCGGCATCCGTGAAGCTGGAAGGCACCCTGACAAATCCGCCGTCCTTCGGCGTGTATGCCATCGAGAACATCGATGACGGCAGCACCCATTACCGCTTCGGCAACCATCCGGTGCGCAAGCAGGAGCTGGAAGACAAGTTCGGCAGCGCCGAGCTGGAATACCTGTTCCTGAGCCGCGAAGACGCCGCAGCCCTGACCTCGGCCCTGAACCGCCCCGAGTCGGACTAAGCAAACCGAGGTAGAGCCGAGCCATGCTCGGCTGGGGCATTCCCGATACCGCCTCAACTGTAGTGCCGAGCCATGCTCGGCTGGGGCATTCCCGATACCGCCTCAACTGTAGTGCCGAGCCATGCTCGGCTGGGGCATTCCCGATACCGCCTCAACTGTAGTGCCGAGCCATGCTCGGCTGGGGCATTCCCGATACCGCCTCAACTGTAGTGCCGAGCCATGCTCGGCTGGGGCATTCCCGATACCGCCTCAACTGTAGTGCCGAGCCATGCTCGGCTGGGGCATTCCCGATACCGCCTCAACTGTAGTGCCGAGCCATGCTCGGCTGGGGCATTCCCGATACCGCCTCAACTGTAGTGCCGAGCCATGCTCGGCTGGGGCATTCCCGATACCGCCTCAACTGTAGTGCCGAGCCATGCT